>CAIXTT010000103.1 GCA_903922455.1 uncultured Bacteroidota bacterium
CACACAAGTCACTACTTGAGTATTGGTCAGCGTTGATGTAGTAAATGTAGTGCTATTGGTTCCTACATTCCCTCCATTTACTTTCCATTGATAAGACGGTATAGCGCCTCCGTTAGTAGGAACCGCTGTAAAGGTTACACTGGTTCCTGCACAAATGGTACTTCCAGGATTAGCGGAGATCGTAACCGACGGTACTACCACAGGATTTACAATCATCGTAATCGCATTAGAATTAACCACGAGATTGCAGCCACCAGTTACGGTGATCACACATTGAATCTGATTACCATTCGCAAGACCTGCATCGATATACGTTGAACTATTTGTTCCCACATTAGCCCCATTTTTCTTCCACTGATAAGTAAATGTACCCACGGGTACAGATGCAGAAGCAGTAAAAGTTACACTAGTTCCACTGCAGATGGTGGAGCCGGGATTTGCACTTATGCTTACCGTTCCACCGATATTCAAAGCGCTCATTACTTCAGCGGCTGGTTTACAAGCCCCATGAGTAGCTACAGCTACGGTCATCTGATAATCGCCTGCAGCTTCATCGGAAACTAAAAGCAAGGTCCTTTTTGCCACACCAAATGAAACCGTAGCATTCATAACGGCAGTAGCATTTATAACATGTAATATCTGGTGAGCATGGCCTAATTCATGAAGGGAAACAGTTTCAAAATCAACTTCACTTGTGGAGGGCAATGCAGGACCATATTCCCATGCAGTCCCATCATCAAAGGCAACATCAACTTCAGTGCAGGCCCAAACCGTATCAGAAGGAGCTGCTACGTTGATACATCCAGAGAAATAAGATGTTGCTCTGCCTAAAACATTCACTGGCAATTCAGCTCCATTATCAAAACGCACAACATTCACATCGTCATCTGCTACTACATCTATTGTTGTAGTAGCTCCAACGATCCAATTCACATTCGTTGCACAGATCCATGTATTGATAGATCGAACGAACGACGCAGTAGCAGGAGCATTCCCAGAAAAATCAGGGCTATGATACCTGAACGTGTAGCCCCCTGTACCATTGTTATTATGTAGTTCGGTGGGTTGACCCGTTGCATTAAATTCAACATTGGTTATTGCGTAGGCAACTGTAAGAGTTCCAGTAGAAGTAGCTTGATTCGGTGAGGCGGTGCTGTTAGTCACTCTTATTTGACCGGTTCCAGCAGGAGGACCATTTCCATTAGAGCTCGCAGGGACCCATACTTGAATTTGCGTATTACTCCAAGCTCTATAATCGTTTGCTTTAGGTTGAATATATGAAGTTCCTCCGGGATCATTTGCATTCCTAAATTCAACAAATCCAGTTCCTCGTGTAGCACCAAATCCACTTCCAGTAATCGTTAAAAGTGTTCTTGTTCCTGCAACAACAGAAGTAGGACTAAATGATGTAATAGTTGGGACGGTTAATAAGCCCGGTAATTTCGGATTAGGATTCGATTGAATGGGTCCAGGTTGAACGATCGCTGGATTTGTGCCGATGTAACTATTCATCCATTGATATACACCGGCAGGTGCGTCTTTAATAAAATGATGCGCATCAGATGCGGTACTATCACTTAGGTTATATCTAAGAAAACCTTGTTCCGCTGCATACACTTCGTAATAATCCGCTCGATGATTCCCAGTATGTTGTAAACCAAAACTCGCTGGAACTAGAAAGAAAACACCTACATCACCAACCGCAAAATTATTTTCAGCTGTCGTTTTCATGGCATATAATCCTACTTGACCTCCGCGAGTAACAACGTGAATGGTTTGAGGAACATTATTCCCTTTAAAATACTTGTATACTTTAATGTCTTGTACTGTATAAATATCCGCCTTCCCCTCACGCTCCTGATAAGATTGCTTACTGATCACCTCGCCTTCAACAATGAGAATTGAACTTTTAATCTTTTCTGTAACCGGAACATGAATCGACATACAGGATCCATCTGCCATTGCACGAACCACTGAAAGCAAAAGGAACATTGAAATAATTGTAAGTAGTTTAATTTTTCGCATACTTAAATAGAAATTATTATTGTATTTATTTTATGTGTTTGCTAGATTTATATATGATATAGATTTCCTTCTCTAAACGAACATCACCTTTTATAAGGTTTGCAAAAGTAGACACCATTAATTCAGTCTGCAATCACCCAATTCGGGGATTCTGTTATAGTTATCGACTTAAATTAAGAAGCAAACTATGAATTATTCTTGACTTGACAAAATTTTGTTATTGATTTATGCATTTAACACACCGTCATCTGCTTATTAATGCTGCCTATTCCCTCTATATAATGTTATTTTTCAAAACTCTATGTTAATGAAAGTACCATTGTAGTATAGATCAAATCCATTACACCAAAAATTAAAATTTGCTTATTATCAGAATAAACACATTGCTACAAAATAAGCGAGGCTGCCAATAGGCAGCCTCGCTTTTATCAATTTAAATTTATCGGCACTTTACGGATGAATCGATCCAACGAAGTTGTTGATGTTATTATCTACAATCGCTTGGTCGGTGATATCCACTACGCCATCTCCGGAAACATCCGTTGCTACGTAGCCAAACGCAAAGTTCTGAATGTCATTTCCAACATAACCCTGATCGGTAATATCCACCACTTCATCTTGTGGAGCAATATCTCCACTGTAGAAGGCAAATACTCCCGGCGTTACTTCAATCATATTTGATCCGTTGGCTTGCGTTGCTGCAGTAGTGAAGTCATAGTTTGTTACACCAGAGAATGTTACTGGTAAGCCACTCCATGTTTGCACTGCGTTACGATGGAATACAGCGATATAATAACTGTTACCAATTACACTTCCTGGTAACGTAATC
>CAIXTT010000104.1 GCA_903922455.1 uncultured Bacteroidota bacterium
AAGAGGTTAATTAACATTATATAAGTATAAAGATACAAATTGACTAATTTATGTTTATGATACTCTTCAGTTCTAAAATTGACACTAACATTTTAATATAATAGGTACTGCCAAACCCCTTCCTATTATTTTACTCAACAACAATTTTTTCGGAATTAAAATAAGTGCCCTGCTGAACATCTAACAAATAAAACCCTTTTGAAAATGAACTAACATCAATTTTCACTTTTAATTCTTCAGCATATTTATACTCTTGACTCCATACAATTTTTCCTTGCACATCTCTTAACATCATTTGAAGCGGAGCATTGTCTTGCATTTTCAGTTCAACATTTAATTGTTGTGTAGCAGGATTTGGGTAGATGGAAGTTATCACATCTTCTTGCTGTGCATTAATAATTCCTGTTGTTGTTCCTGTTTCAAAAGTAAAGCGAGTGGAAAAATATCCAGCCGTAGTGCCATTATAACTGCGCACTCTCCAATAGTAACGAGTATTGGGATTTAATGCAGGAATTTGTTGCGACGTATTTGTTAATCCCGATTGATTAAAGACGGTACTTGCTCCACTAAAAGAAAAGGTTGTTGCTACTTGTAATTGATAGTTATTTGCATTTGCAATGGGTAACCAGTTAAACACAGGATTTAAAAATGTGTTGGTTGCAGAATCAACGGGAGTTACTAAAGTCACCGCCCCGGTAAGTGTGGTAAATTTCCAAACGTTTGAATAGATACTTTCGTGTCCGCCGTTTGTGGCTTTCACCCTCCAAAAATACGTAGCCGAACCAGGAAGTGTAGTGGCACTCACTGAAGATGTTCCAGATGTTTTTTCAAGTGTGATGGTGCTGAATAAAGAATCAGTAGAAAATTGAATAGTGTACATCACAGCAGTAGGCACTGCTGTCCAACTAAAAAATTGAGAATTGCTTACGTTCACTGAATTATCCGCGGGAGCAACTAATGATGGCGCTGCAGGAACCGTATCATTCACTCCAATATAAGTAACAAACATCGAAATTTTTTGAAGTGGGATATCATTAGCATCGCGAGGAGAAAGTACGATGGTATCTACTACCGACATCCCTGCTGTTACTTTTCCGTACACGGTATAATTTCCATCTAAAAAAGTTGCGGGTGCAACACAAATATAAAATTGAGAACTCGCGCTATTGGGATCTGTATCTCTTGCTGCCCCTAAAATTCCACGCAGGTGTCGTACTGTACTGAATTCTGCATTTACTGTTGGTTGCCAAGGTTGTCCTTGTCCCCAGGTACTCATGGGTCCGCTAATGGTATTGGGATCTCCACCCTGAATCACAAATCCAGGAACGACACGATGAAAAGCGGTGCTGTCAAAAAATTGTGTGCCAACTAAACTATCGAACATTTGCACATGGTTGGGTGCGATGAGTGGATACAGTTCGACTGTAAAGGTTCCTAATAAAGCGGTATCGCGATAAGTGACGATTTGATAAATAGGTTTATCGATTCCTTGAGACAGGAGATCAGAAGCTGATAAGCAAAAGAGTAGACAGAGAGAGAGTAAGCATTTTTTCATGTTCTAAAAGTACTAAAATTTGAATAAAAGTCAGGACGAGAAACAAATTTTTCATCTTATCGCTTGATTCCATACATTTTACTTGGTAAGCCCGCTCTTTATTTCTCCCCTATATCTTTAAGAATAGATGCTAAAATCAAGTATAATTCGTCGTAATTACTATCCTATTTGTGGAAAAATCCAATTCAGATTCCTCCTCAGAACTTTTTTTCTTCTGGAACGTACAAGAAGGATCTAATTTAACAAAATGAAAAAGTTTACTAAAATCTTTATCAGCGTACTATTGTTGCTTCACATTTCAAATGGTGCTCAAGCGCAATTGGATTATCCGGGAACAGTGGATACACTTACCGGTGTAGAAATGGTGTTTGATTTTTCGGCACAAGGCATTGCTAACGATTATCCGGATGCGGCTGCGCGTGCTTTTCGTGACGCTCGTGGGCAAATTCAAATGATTGCAAGCCATTATGACTGCTATCGATTAAAAGGTACCGACTTCACTACACTTTCACGCGATTATGCTAACGGTCCTGTATATACGTCATCGTTAAATGCAAGCTATTCCAATTTCAATCAAAATTTATGGATTGCTGCTCCATATACCACTGACGGAGTAAATATACATTCGTTAGTGCATGCAGAGTTTAATGGACCAACCACATCAAACTGGCATAATGCCATTACTTATGCTACTTCAAACGATACTGGAAAAACATATACTCAAGTTGCTTCGCCCAATCATTTGGTGTGGGCTTTGCCTTATACCTATTTAGCGGGAAGTGGTCCGTGTGGATATTTTGGCCCGAGTAATATTGTGCACAACCAAGCAGATGGATATTATTATTGTTTAATTAGTCTTCAAGACCGAGGAATCCAATTAACCGGGACTGGATTAATTCGCACGAATAATCTTTCGGATCCATTAAGCTGGAGAGGATGGGATGGAACAGCGTTTAATGCAACGCTTGGAAATCCGTATGCGTCTGGATTCACAGGCCCTACAGGACATACATTAGCACCTTTGAATGATTTGAATGATAACATTGGAACGATGAGTGAGAGTTTAACTTTCAACACCTACTTTAATAAATGGATGTTGGTTGGTTCCTCTCAACAAACTATCAATGGATCCACTGTATATGGATTTTTTTATTCTCTATCTGATGATTTAATTCACTGGTCATTTCGTAAACTCATTAAGCAGATGCCAATTAGCTGGTCACAAAGCAGCTATCCAAAAGTATTATATCCATCTATCATTGATCCAACGGATACATCCAGAAACTTCACTTACAGTGGACGAGATGTTTACATGTACTATACCAAAATGAATAGTAATACAGATCGTGATTTAGTAAGAATGAAAATTCGATTTAACAAAGAAACCATTACACCTACTTTCACTATTAATTCTACTACAGAAAATACAACCACTGCTTTAGATGCAAACTATGGTGACGGCAGTGCGATTTCTCGTGTGGCTGGGAATACAACCGTTACATTACGTTCTGTTATATTAGAATCAAATGCAAGACCTCCGTATTATAATGATAGTATTTTTACTGTCAACTTTAATATTCCTGGAGCCAGTGCGCAAACGATTTCATTAAGTGCTAATTTACCAGAAATAAAATACCCCATTTTGTTTAATGGATTTTCACAACCTGGTTCAACTGCAAATACAGCTTCATTTGGTGATCAAGTAAATTCCACGATGATGATGAATATTAATTGCAACAACAAGAGTGGATTTTTAGTCAATGGAATAAATACAACTTTACAAGGACTTGCCATTTATAATGCATCCAATGCAGCCATTAATATTTATGATGGAAGTGCCAATCAAGTAAAAGGATGTTTTCTTGGAATGACGAGTACGGGAATTCGAAATGCAACCTATCCCGAACTGAACATAGAAGGTATTGACATTGGAGGAAGTGGTTTAGACGCCTCACCCAATAACATCATTGGCGGCACTACAAATGCAGACCGAAATGTAATTGCCGGCGGAATCATTATTCATGGAAATGCCAGTACTGGAAATAAAATTTACGGGAATTATATTGGAACCGACATTACAGGCGATACTGCCATCGATCGAAATTCTGCGGGAATTCAGCTATATGATAGTGCATCGTACAACGAAATTGGAGGTGTAAGTGCAAATATGGGCAACTTAATTTCTGGCAATGATGATTATGGCATTGTCATGTATGGAACTCAAACTTCTTATAATTCTGTGCTTAATAATTACATCGGTGTAAAATCTGATTTGCAAACTGCGCTCGACAATGGTTTATATTCCATCCGGATTTATTCGGGTGCACATCACAATCAAATTGGTTCATCTGCTGCAAGCAATGTAATTGGACCTGCTGCTACGGCACTCATTATAATTGATGATAGTCCATACAATACCGTACAAAACAATTTCATTGGTACCGATGCTACATTAACAACTGACTTAGGAATAAATGATGCAGCAATTGTTATTGATGGTACTCCTTCAAATTACAACACCATTGGTGGTACAGGTATTAACGAAAGAAATATTATTGCGAATAGTTTAACAGGTATTATTACCACTAATGGTGGATATAGCAATCGTTTTTTAAGCAATCGTTATATTAATATAGCTGAAATGGCCATTGACTTAAAAGGCGATGGAGTTAGCAACAACGACAATTTAGATCCTGATCCAACGACAGGAGCCGCTAATAATTATTTACAAAATTTTCCAGAGATGTTTGATGCCGATAGTGTAGCTGGTGGCGTTCGAGTTTGCGGAGAATTAAATAGTAATATCAATGAAACTTTTATTTTGCAGATTTACAAGAGTGAAAATCAAACTGCCACTACATTTGGGGCTGGTGAAGAATTGATAGGCACGATGAATGTTACGACGGCAAGCAATGGCATCGTACAATTTTCTACCATCATCAACGCGCCCGTTAACAGCGGAGAATATATTTCCATTTCTGCAACGGATAGTAGTGGAAACACTTCGGAGATTGGCGAAAATTGGATGATCGGAAATGGAAGTAATTTAAATCCAACTTTTATATGGCTTAGCGCAACATCTATTCCTGAAAACTCTGCAATGGGAACAGTGATTGGGACCTTTACAGGACAAGATCCTGATTTATGCGACACACATACATTTGCATTGGCAAGCGGATCGCAATCACAAGGAAATGCTTCATTTCAAATTGTAGGAAATGAATTACGAGTAAATGGAAGTTATAATTTTGAAATTCAAAACAATTATAATTTACGTGTGCGATGTACGGATCAAAGTGGAGGCTACTATGAAAAAAATTGGCCTATTACTATTTCGAATGTAAATGAAGCGCCTACTAGTCTAAACTTAACAGGAAATACCGTTTCAGAAAATCAACCCATCGGAACTAATGTAGGATTATTCTCTTCGGTAGATCCAGATGCTGGCGCTACTACATTTACTTACACTTTGGTTTCAGGTACTAATAGCCAACACAATTCTTCTTTTAGCATTGTTAATAATCAACTCAAAACGGCAGCCATATTAGATGCTGACACAACACCGCAATTATTTATTAGAGTAAGAACTACAGATGCTGGTGGTTTATATTATGAGAATATGTTTACCATTGGAGTAACCGGAATTAATGAACCCCCTACAGGAGTAACGGCGAGTTCAAATTCGATTCCTGAAAATCTACCTTCCAATTCAACCGTGGCCGTGCTAGATGCGGTAGATCCAGATGTTGGCGATACGCATACTTATACTTTAATAACTGGAACAGGAAGCACCAACAATAATTTATTTACGATACAAGGTTCCAATTTACGTGCGATCGCACCATTTGATTTTGAGACTGCAATACTACTCTCTATTCGTGTGCGTACCGTTGATTCGCAAAGTCAAGCTTATGAAGAAGTAATTGTACTTACCGTAAGCAATGTTAATGAAGCGCCTACTAATTTGGCTATGGCAGCAAATACGACCAGTGAAAATCAGAGTATTGGAACAATGGTTTCTTCAATTTCTTCAACTGATGTGGATGCAGGAGATTCTCATACATACACATTGGTGAGTGGTGCGGGAAGTACAAATAACAATTCCTTCACGATCACTTCTGGACAACTATTCACTACAGTTGCATTAGATTATGAAACAACACCTACGATGAATATTCGAATCCGAACTACGGACGCAGGTGGATTAAGTTATGAAAAAACACAAACGATCATATTACAAAATACGAATGATACGCCAACGGCGATCATGCTTTCTGCAAATGCGATCAATGAGAATCAAGCTACCGGAACAACCATTGGAAGCATTTCTAACACGGATCAAGATGTTGTCGACTCACATACTTATCAATTGGTTTCGGGTGCGGGTGATACACACAATGCATTATTTACGATTAACACTACACAACTGTTAAGTGCTTCCAATTTCGATTTTGAAACACAGCCAAGCTTATCGATACGTCTACGTGTTACTGATAGTCAGGGAGCGATGTATGAATCAATAAAAAGCATTCAAGTTAATAACATCAACGAAACTCCGTTAACCATGAGTATCAATCACGATACGATTAGTGAAAATTTACTTGCGGGAACATTAGTTGCAAATTTAACAGCGACAGATACTGATGCTAGCGACACGCATACCTATCAGTTTACTACAGGACCAGGAAGTACTGACAATGGGTCATTCACTATTTCAGGAAGCACATTAATGACTGCCCAACCTTTCGATTTCGAAACTCAAAGTATGTATTCAGTTCGAATCCGAGCAACCGATGCAGGTGGATTGAGTATTGATAGTGCCTATAGCATTAGCATAATTGACGTCAATGAATCTGTTTCATCCATCTCGGAAGCAAATGAAAGCGTTCGAATTGAACTAGCGCCCAATCCGGCACAAGAGAATTTTTCGATTCGTTCTAAAACAAAAATGGATGTTATTCGAATTTACAATGGTTTAGGTGAAATAGTTTATGATGAAAAAATAAAAGAAGTGCATCAAACAAACATCTCTTGCAAAAATTATGCACGCGGAATGTATACGATCTTAATTATTGATTCGAACAACAATCAATATTTTAGAAAAGTGGTGTTGAATTAATTTCAGCCGAATCTATCAACTACCATTGTGTAAATGACAGTGGTAGTTGTTTAAAAATTTAAGTTGCTATTTTCTATATATGGAAAGTAATAACTAGGTGGAAGGAGATTTATCAAGATAAAAAGGCATGAATTATCATTAGGAGTTGATGTGACACTACTTTTTTATGATAATTTATTTCATTTCTCCAAGTTTCTAGCAAATAAGAACCTACCAATGCTGAAGCTACGTCAGGCAGGCGCGGATGACACGGAATCGACGGATTTTCTCGGATTCATTCGCAGGATAAAAATATAAATCGTTTTACTTAGAAATATTTTTTAACTATTTCCGCTTCTTATAATCGGCCCAGCTCATTTTTTTGTAGATGTCATCGCCGTAATAGGTAAGAATTTCGGAGAGGACTTTTGGTTCAAGGAAAAATGGGATCGCGTCAATGATTTGATCCTTTTCATCTAAGATGGTGAGGCTTGGTAATACAAAATTATTTTTTGTGAATTTTAATGTGAGTGGATGAAAGGGGAATTTATCTTGAGGCAACTTTTGATATAAGCTATCATTCCAAAATAATGGTTTTTTTAATTCTGGATTAAAATCAACCAAATCAAATTTCTCAAGAGGTTTTATTAAGAGTGAATCTGTAAAAACACCGCGTTCCATCACTTGACATGAATTACACCAGTAGGTATGCATAAAAACTAATTTCTTTTTTGAACCTTTATAGTTGCCATCAAAAACATTTTCTGGAAAGAGCCAATTCAATCGCAATAATTTTTCACCAATAGTCGAATCACGAAAAGCGATATTAAAAGCTGCTGTAAAATCTTCTAAGGAAGTATTACGATATACATTTTCCAATGTAAAAACGAGTATGGGTTCAATTTTTTCTCGGTCGAGATAACCGGGGGCCAATAATTTTATTAGGAATTCATTTTTATTCGGATCAAATCCATTCAAAAAAAGTGTGCTAGGGTACATTAACTTTCCTTGCAACAACTCAATGGCTAAAGGATGTGGAGTTTTAGGAGCTGCTGAGGTGGGCTTGTATTCCTTCCCTTGAAATATGACGGTATCTTTTCCTTCTGCATCAAACTTCACTGAATAAAAATTCTGATTCAAATAAAATGCTATGGAGGAATCAGAATAGGTGGTTGCCATCATGCGTTTGCACCAACCACACCAGTCGGTGTAGAAATCAAGCAGGATCGGTTTCGGTTGCTTTTTTACTGCCTCCTGTGCTTCTTTTAAAGTCATCCATCTCACTAAGCTCGTCTCTTTTTTTTGAGCCGATACTTGGGGGGTGAAATATAAAAATGCAATGAGAAGTAGAAGTTTTGCTTTTTTCATATCCTAGATTGAATTTTACAAAGATATAAAGCAAAAAAGAATGTTCATATAAATTATCACAGATTGATTCTCGAAAATCAAAAAGCTTGACTTTTAATGTCATTCCAAGCCTCTCCCTTCGCCGGCTGGCAGGACCTGCTTCGCGCCCCCTCTTCATCCTCTCCTGAAGGCGAGGACAAGGATGGAGAGGGGAGTTAAAGAAATTATTTTACGAATTGAAGTAGGTAATATTTAAATTGAAATT
>CAIXTT010000105.1 GCA_903922455.1 uncultured Bacteroidota bacterium
GCCCATTAGGCAGAGTGGCGCATAGCGGAGCGCTTTTAAAATAAGATCGATTGTGTCCATATTGTATGATTGTATTATGATCAAATAGTATGATTGCAAGATAAACATAAAACCAAATCATACAATGGAAAATTGCGTTACTATGGATAAGTGATTGGGATTGAAATCGAAAAAATATTTTTTGTGATTGTGGGATAATCAATGTTAATTAAGAATTCACAATGATGGATTCAGAATTGCTGCGCCCAGAAGTACAGTACTCCGTACAGACTTCATGGCGCAGCAACTCACCAACTCACCAACTCACCAACTCACCAATCCACCAATCCACCAATTCACCAATTCACCAATTCACCAATTCAAGAGGAGAGCCCATTGAACGGATTAAACCTTCTTAAATTCAATCCCGTTCCTACTGCTCTTTGTACCGCTCCATCGCCGAACTTTTGTCGCATCTTATCCATCGCTTGGTAGAGGTTGATGATCTCTTCCGAATCTTCAAAGAGATTAATTTGATGTCCACCACCCACGAGGTGACTAAAACGAATGCCCATCAATCGCACCAACATCCTTCGCTCGTACAGTTTATCAAAAAGTTCTTTCGCTCTCGCAATAAGCGTGTGATCGTTGGACGAGTAAGGAATGCGGCATTGCGTGGTGTGCGTATCGAAATTCGAATAACGAATCTTTACGGTAATGCATGCCGTTAGTTTATTTTCGCTGCGCAGATGATACGCCAATTTTTCAACCATCTTCACCAACAACGCTTTTAAGAAAATGATGTCGATGGTGTCACTGTCAAACGTTTCTTCCGTACTGATGGACTTCCGTTCATTGTAGGGCTCCACCGGATTATTATCGATGCCGTTGGCTTTTTTCCAGAGAGAAATACCCGCTTCACCCAATACTTTTTCCATGAGCTTCACCGGCATCTCTTGCAACGTTTGTACTTTTTCTACCCCCATGCTTCGTAATAAGGTGCAAGTTTTCTCTCCGGCACCTGGAATTTTTCGCACGGGCAAAGGCGCCAGAAAAGGGATCTCCGTTCCCAAATCTATTTTCATTTGTCCGTTGGGCTTAGCTTCTCCCGTGGCAATCTTACTCACCGTTTTGTTTTTAGATAATCCGAAGGAGATGGGCAATTGCGTTTCTTTCATGATTTTTTGACGCAACTCCGTCGCAAAACTGTAGCATCCATAAAAGCGATCCATCCCACTCAAGTCGATGTAAAATTCATCGATAGAAGACTTCTCATACAACGGAACTTGCTCATGAATGATGTCTGTTACCATGCCTGAATAATAACTGTACCGTTCGTAATCACCACGAATTATAATCGCATCCGGACACAGTCGGCGCGCCATCCGAATGGGCATCGCCGAGTGTACACCATAAGCCCGCGCCTCATAACTGCAGGCCGCCACCACGCCGCGCTCGCTACTTCCACCCACAATCACCGGCTTGTTAAAAAGACCGGGATGCTCTAAGCGCGAGACAGATACGAAAAAACTGTCGAGGTCCATATGGACCACTGTGCGTTCGGGGAGGGACATGGGAGGGAACTTATTTTGGTTACTGCGCAATCATTTGGTAGGACTGCAATATAAACATATATTTGTAAAAAATTTCTAGAAAAAACATTTTGCAATGAATGAACACACACCAATTAAAGCTCCGTGGGTTAACCGCGGGGAACGCGCTGAGGTAAAATTAACGGAACGAAAACCATTAAGAAAGTACTTACAAAACGGAAAGGATTCTTCAACTAATATTGAGATTGCCGCTTACCACAGAGAGCACAAAGATGGCACAGAGGTCACAGAAAGAAGAGAAGAATATGGATATACGGAGAATGAACTTGCCACAAAAGTGATCGGATGTGCAATTGAAGTACATCGCCAACTCGGTCCTGGGTTACTTGAAAGTGCATATCAACGATGTTTAGTCTTTGAATTGCAAAAAGCAAAACTAAATATAGAAGTCGAGAAGCCCATTCCGTTATTCTATAAGGAAATAAAAATGGAAGTGGGTTATCGATTAGACATCTTAGTAGAAAATAAATTAATAGTAGAAGTTAAATCTATCGAAGCAATAAATGATATTCATATTGCACAATGTCTCACATACTTAAAAGTTGCTGATAAGAAATTAGCATTGATGATTAACTTCAATACAGTTATGATAAAGAATGGAATAAAAAGATTAATAAATGGACAATTAAACTCAGTTCATTTGTAGTTTATAAAACTCTGTGTCCTCTGTGAGAAACTCCGTGCTCTCTGTGGTAAAAGAGAATCACTAATAGAAACGAAAAGTAAATAGTATAAAATAAGTCCAATGCAGCCGCTGCGATCGCTGTGTTTAAACTTCGACGAATGATATTCAACGCTAACATCAAACTTCTTCGCCAACGCCGCAAGCTGACGCAAGACCATGTATCTGGAGAACTAAACATTAGCCGCTCCACACTCAACAGCTACGAAAACGGTAGCGTACAAAATCCAACACTCGAGATGCTCCTCGCATTCTCCAAATATTTTCGAGTGAGCATTGATACGCTCGTCAAGCTGGATTTAAGTAAGCTGAGTGAATTTCAACTCGGCGAACTCGAACGTGGACACGATGTGTACGTGACCGGCGCGCGGCTCCGTGTGATCGCTACCACCGTCGATAGCAACAACAAAGAAAATATTGAAGTGGTGCCCATCAAGGCAAAGGCCGGATATAAAAATGGATTTGCGGATCCGGAATTTATTCAGAAGCTACCTACGTTTCAACTACCCATTCTTTTTGGCGATCGTAAGTACCGCATGTTTCAAATCACAGGTGATTCTATGATGCCCATTCCCGATAAGAGTTGGGTGATTGGTGAGTACGTGGAAAATTTTTATGATATCAAGGATGGTTCAGCGTATGTATTGTTAACGCAAGAAGAAGGAATTGTTTTTAAAGTAGCCTACAATCAAATCAAGAAGAAAAAAAATCTATTACTCAAATCCCTTAATCCGAATTACGATCCCTACGAAGTACCAGCGACGGATATCCGCGAAGTATGGAAATTTTGTAATTACATCAGCGCAGAATTACCCGAAGAATATTGGGCAAAAGATCGTGTATTAAAACGCATCGAAAAAATGGAAGCAGAGATGAAAGATTTAAAAGGGTCGTTTTAAAAAAATGTTTATCAACCAACCGATGAATCCCCAGCCTAGGGATTAATCCCTAGGCTGGGGTTGGGATTAATCCCTAGGCTGGGGTTGGGATGGGTAATTTTGGAATGGGTTATAAAATATTTACGCCTGTTTCAACAATTGAATCTCTGCATGCAATCGCACTTCTTCACTCACCAACACTCCGCCCGCTTCGGTAGGCGCATTCCAATTTAATCCAAAATCTTTGCGATTAATTTTTCCGTTGATGCTGAATCCCGCTTTTGTATTTCCCCAAGGATCTTTTGCAACACCACCAAAGTCAACATCCAGTACAACCGCTTTGGTAACACCATGCAATGTAATATTCGCATGTAGTTTGCGATTTTCGCCGGTGCCCTCTAAGCCATTAGATTCAATAATCATCTCAGGATATTTCTCTGCATCGAAGAATTCAGCTCCTTTCAAATGCGCATCACGCTTTTCACTGTATGTAGTAATGCTGTTGACGTCTGCAGTAAATTTAATTTCTGCATCAGCGAAAGTATCGTCACTAGCTTCTACCGTTACATCAAATTTTTCGAAAGCTCCACTTACATTCGTAATCATTAAGTGTTTTACTTTGAAGCCTACTTCGCTATGCGAAAGATCTAATGCCCATTTTGTTTTTTCAAGTGTAGTTGTCATGATTTTTATTTATTTAGTTTGTTTATTTATTTTTATTTAAATAATTTGTTTGTATTATTAATCGGCTCGGAAGAATAAGCCAGTAGCAGCTTTTATCTTCTGTGACGAGATGCTTTGTCTATCGATGGCCACCTGACAAATCAAGATTTCATTTGCTGCCTGAGCTTGTCGATGGCAGCTTCTGCATACCTAATTCTGAATTCTTATCCCGATAGCTATCGGGACTTAATTATCCCTCGAGTACCCCCATCTTCCCCGATTGATATTCTTCAATGGCCGCTACTAATTCCGCTTTCGTGTTCATCACAAATGGGCCGTAGTTCACAATAGGTTCTAAAATGGGTTGTCCTGATAAGACAACAAATTCACTGTCTTCGGTAGCTGTTAAGGAAATGGTGTTCCCCTCTTCTTGATACCAGATGAGATGTTGTGGTGTCACTTCAAATCCGTCGGTCATTAATTTTCCTTTTAACGTATATACGCTAGCGTTATATCCTTCAGGAATTTCAATATCTGTTTTTCCGTCTTTGTCGAGTCTCCCGTGCATCACTAATACTGGAGTTAATAATTCCGTTCCCGACTTTTGTCCTTTGTAGTCACCCGCAATTAATTTCAATCCAGCATCTCCTTCTTTTATCAATGGAAAATTTTCTCCACGTAAATCCTGATAGCGTGGTTCATGTTGCTTTGCTGAGCGAGGTAGGTTCACCCATAGCTGGATCAATTCCATCTCCCCGCCTTTCTCTAAAAAACCAGCAGGCACTCCTTCCGAGTGAATGACTCCTTTTCCAGCCGTCATCCACTGTACATCACCCGCTTTTAAATTTCCTACATTTCCCATACTATCACGATGTAAAACTTCTCCTTTAAAAAGTAATGTCACCGGCTCAAAACCCTTATGCGGATGCGGTGGAACATAAAATGGTTTTTTAGTTGTGACCTGCGCCGGACCAAAGTGATCCAGCATGATGAACGGACTAATTTGATCCACAAACTCACTCGGCAAAGGACTCTTTACATAGTTTCCGTTTCCGATATGCTTATCCGTTGAGGCCAGAATTTTCTTTACTTTTTTCATGATTAAACGTTTTAACGATAATGGTAGGTACAAAAATATATATACAAATGTTGTATATACAAGTATCATGTTGGTTTAGTCTTTAAATTATTGTTTATCAATGATAAATGTTTTATTTTGGCCGCGGGCCGATGCGATATTCGTAAATAACCATGCGTCTAAACCTTCTTAATAAGCATCGGAAAAGGGGAATTATCACTTTTTAGTTAACGATAAAGTCCCATCTAAATTCTTGGAAAGGTGCAGAATTATCGTCTAAAATAATAATTCAGTTTGTCCGATTCTAGTAATTGTAAAGCGCCCAAGCAGATTCAATACCGACCCTACAAAATAAAACAGATAAGTATTTGACAGAGAGGTAAGGGGATGTAGGTCTGTATTTTACAACAAACTCATCTCAAAAAACTAAATGATAATTAGTAAAACTATCTTTGCACCACTCTATCTAAACTTTGAAAAACTACTTCCGCCTCATCCGTTATATTCGACCGTACAAGAGTCGTGCAATCACGAGTGTTGTATTCAATTTATTAACTGTAGTGTTTTCACTTTTTTCGTTAACGATGATCGTTCCGTTTTTGAATGTGCTTTTTAGTCAGGAAAGAAATTATATATTAAAACCATGGTCGGGATCCGTAAAAATATTACTGAATAATTTCAATTATTATTTAAGCGATTTTGTAGTGCAACACGGACAACTGGAAGCCTTGTCGTTTATTAGTTTGTTAGTCGTTGTTTTATTTTTCTTAAAAAATATTACGCGCTACATGGCCATGTATTATCTTGTTCCTATCCGCAACGGCGTGGTACGCGATATTCGACGCGATGTATATTCAAAAATTTTAACACTACCCATTGGTTATTTTACCGATGAACGCAAGGGCGATATCATGGCGCGTGTAACGAGCGATGTGCAAGAAGTAGAATGGGGCATTATGAATTCACTTGAAGCCGCATTTCGTGAACCCTTAAACATTATTATATTTTTAATAACCATGTTTTCGATGAGCTCAGAACTAACATTGTTCGTGCTCGTATTATTACCCATCGCCGGATTACTCATTGGTCGCATCGGAAAAAGTCTAAAGAAAAAATCTTCTTTAGCACAAATAAAAGTGGGCGAGTTGCTCAGCAATTTGGATGAGTCGCTCGGTGGATTAAGAATCATCCACGCCTTCACCGCTGAAAAAAAATCGAAAGAGCGCTTTGGAAAAATCAACGAAGGATTGTACCGTATGCTCAACAAAATTGGTCGGCGAAGAGATTTAGCATCTCCGCTCAGCGAATTTTTGGGTGCTATGGTATTAACAATTGTGATGTACTTCGGTGGACGATTAGTGTTAGGAGTAGATGCCAACTTAGAGCCTTCAGAATTCATCGCCTTCATTGCTATTTTTTCTCAACTCATTCCGCCCGCAAAATCTCTCACCACAGCTTGGTACAATATTCAAAAGGGATTAGCATCGGCAGAGAGAATTTATCATATCCTCGACGCACCGGTCGCTGTGAAGGACATTGAAAATCCGAAGGAAATTAAATCATTCACACAAGGAGTAAGTTTTCAAAATGTTTCCTTTGCCTACCGAAAAGGCGATGGTGTCAACGTCCTTAAAAACATAAACCTCGATATTCCCCACGGTAAGACGATCGCGTTAGTAGGTCAATCGGGAAGCGGTAAAACGACATTAGCGGATATGCTTCCCCGTTACTATGATCCCAACGAAGGTGAAATCTTAATGGATGGCATCAACATCCGCGAATTACGCATTTTCGATCTGAGAAAGTTGCTGGGTGTAGTCACCCAAGAATCCATTCTCTTTAATGATACCGTCTTTAACAATATTGCTTTTGGTATCGACAATGCCTCAGAAGCTGATGTGATTCACGCTGCGAAAGTGGCCAACGCGCACGAATTCATCGCCGACATGCCCGAAGGTTATCAAACGAACATTGGTGATCGCGGAGGAAAATTAAGCGGCGGACAACGTCAGCGCATCAGCATTGCTCGCGCTGTGTTAAAGAATCCGCCCATCCTCATCCTCGACGAAGCCACTTCCGCCCTCGACACCGAATCAGAACGCCTCGTGCAAGATGCACTCACCAAACTCATGAAAGATCGCACTACGCTCGTGATTGCTCATCGCCTTTCCACCATCATTCACGCCGACCAAATCATCGTCATGAACAAAGCCGAAATTGTAGAAAGAGGGACGCACCAAGAGTTGATAGAGTTGGGTGGGTATTATAAGAAATTGTATGAGCTACAAACATTCCAGTAGGTTACGAATTACGAATCGATACGAATGTACGAATTACGAATTTTCCTAAAGCGCTAATTCGCTGATACGATTAGATATGATTGGATACGAATTACGAATCGATACGAATGTACGATGGGTTACGAATTACGAATCGATACGAATATACGAATTACGAATTTTACGAAATCGCTAATTCGCTGTATCGATAAATTGAGTTTATAATAGATCGCTAAAGCGATTAATTGCTTTGAAGGAAATATTTGGTAAAAATAAAAATGCATGGTTTTTAGGAAAATGTAAATAGTTGA
>CAIXTT010000106.1 GCA_903922455.1 uncultured Bacteroidota bacterium
AATACGCCCCGTTTTTTAGAGTGGGTTCCGGTCTCCACTTTTAAAATTCAGTGATACTATTTTTCTGTCACATTGGGGGGTCAGCCCTTTGTATTTCGAAGAACGTCTTGTTTTTATTCTTGTTTAACTTGCCCATAACTAAAAAATAAGAGTAATATTCTTTATGCAAAGCCTTTAATTAGCCCAACCATCAATATTAGTAAGGATCGATATTATCTAAATTTTCGCGGTTCTCCTTGATTTGGGTTGACAATTCTGCTCCTTCATTATTCTGTTGAAGTAAGGTCCAGTTATCGGTAGCCGATGTTTCTAACCAAACGTTTCCTGATTTTCTAAACACTTGGGCTGCCAATCCGAAGTTTTCAAATAATAATTGCTCCAATTGATCTACCGTCATACTTTCTTTGATTTCTATATGAAGCGTTGGACGGCTGCTTCTACAATCCTTGATCAACTTATTGGAATCGAGCAGTAAATTTTTAGCAGAGCCATCTCCAATTTTATGGGGAGCTTTAAAAAATTCTAGTTTCAAGAAGGGAAAATATAACGTAAAATCCTTTTGTATTTCCATTAATTTTCGCTCGTCACTAATTAGGATTTTCAGCATTTCATTTTGATTAAATCGACTGTACATTTTCGGTATATATTCAACAAAAATGAAAGAATTCTATCATTATTTCTATGACATAAGTCAATTCTAGCGCTGACAAAATCCGATTTGAGATGGATCAGTACTAAAGATGACTTTCGTCAATATCTCTTTCCAATAGTTGAAGTAAAATTGCTCGTCTAGGAAATACCATGCGTGAAAATCTTATTCATACTGAAACTCAGTGCTATCATTGCGGTGAAAATTGCAAAGAAGATTGCGTAGAGCTTGATAATAAATCTTTTTGTTGTCAAGGTTGCAAATTGGTTTTTGAACTTTTACAAGAAAATAATTTATGTGGTTATTATGATCTACAAGCTTCACCAGGTAAAACTCAAAGGCTTTTAGGTAACCGATATGCTTATTTAGATCAATCTTCCATCGCTGATAAACTTATTCTGTTTAAAGAAGGAGATATTTCACATATCCAATTTCATATTCCGGCCATGCACTGCGCCAGTTGTATTTGGCTGTTGGAACATATGAATCGATTAGACGCCGGAGTCATCAGTTCGAAAACCAATTTCATTCAAAAGGAATTGCACATCATTTTCGATCATACTAAAACAAGTTTGCGAAACATTGTTGAGAAACTACATGAAATTGCTTATCCACCTGAACTTAATTTGAAAGAGTTAGAGAAGGGTGAGAAAAAGGTGTCTAGTAAAACTCGAATCTATAAGATTGGAATAGCAGGATTCGTATTTGGGAATATAATGTTGCTCAGCTTTCCAGAATATTTTTCTTCTGGGACTTATGACGGCGAAGATTTTCATGTCATTTTTGGTTATCTGAATTTGCTACTGTCACTTCCTGTATTTTTTTATAGTACTAGTGAATTTTTGGAAAATGCATTAATGAGCTTTCGACAGAAGGTCATGAACATTGATGTGCCCATCGCCATCGGAATTGTTGCCATGTTTTCAAGAAGTGTTTATGAAGTAGTTTCCGACACAGGTCCTGGTTATTTTGATAGTATGACAGGCTTGGTTTTTTTTATGCTCATCGGACGAAATTTCCAAAGCAAAACATATGAATGGCTCAGCTTCGAGCGTAACTATAAATCTTATTTTCCCATTGCGGTAAGTCGTTTAAAAGGAACAGAGGAAGAAGTTGTTTCTGTTCAAGAGATCAAACCCAATGATCGTTTATTTATCCGTAATCAGGAAATTATTCCTGCCGATGTTTTATTAGTAAGCAAACAAGCTCAAGTCGATTATAGTTTTGTAACGGGTGAGTCACGAGAAGTTAGTTGTCAGTATGGTGAACGCATTTTTGCAGGAGCACGATTAATTGGGAAACCCGCCGAAGTACTCGTTCAGAAAGATGTATCACATAGTTATATTACTAAGTTATGGAATCAAAGTTCAGGTAAAAGCGAAACAAAAAGTAAATATGCCTATCTTACCGAAAGCATCAGCAAATGGTTTGTCGTAATAACGATAAGCATAGCTGTCGTCGCTCTACTCTATTGGTACCCGACAGATCCCTCTAGAGCAATGTTAGCATTTAGCTCCGTATTAGTGATTGCATGTGCCTGTGCATTGGCTCTATCGGCACCTTTTACATTTGGCAATATGATTCGTATTTTAGGAAAGCGCGGTATCTATCTTAAGAACACAAAAGTATTGGAGCGATTAGCAAATATCGACACCATCGTTTTTGATAAAACAGGGACATTAACTTCCGCAGAAAATTATAAAGTTGAATATTTGGGAATTGAGCTTACTGATTTGCAGAAAGAATTTATAGCTTCTCTCTCCAATGCTTCCTCCCACCCTTTTAGCCGAATGATTTCCAATTATCTTTCTTCCTCTAACAATAAATTGCCAATCACAAATCTTAAGGAAATTAATGGAAAAGGAATCGAAGGTTGGATGCTAGGAAGTATGGTTCAATTGGGATCCAGAAGTTTTATTCACTTTGCCGAAACGCATCAAGAAAATTTGAAATCATCTGAGGTTGGGGTAAGTATTGATGGGAAATTATTGGGTTACTTTTATTTTAAAACTTCGTATCGACAGTCAACCACAACTTTGCTACATTCATTAAAGAAGGAAGGATACAAAATTTCCGTGATGAGTGGTGATTATAATTTTGAGCAGACTCACTTAGAAAAATTGTTGGATCAAAAGGAAGGAATTCATTTTGAGCAGAAGCCTATTGATAAACTTAATAGTATTAAGGAAGTTCAATCGGATGGAAAAAAAGTAATGATGATTGGTGATGGTCTCAATGATGCAGGTGCACTTATGCAAAGTGATGTAGGTTTGGCCATTGCCGATGATATTAACAACTTTACTCCTGGTAGTGATGGAATTATCTTATCGAAAAATTTTGGACAAATTGGAGACCTACTGCGCTTTGCAAAATCGGGACATCGTATCATCATTATAAGTTTTATCATTTCTATATTTTACAATTTAGTCGGACTTTGGTTTGCTGTACAAGGCACTTTATCTCCCATCATTGCCGCTATCCTGATGCCCATTAGCACGAGTAGCTTAGTGATTTACACTGTGCTTGCAAGTAGTATAAAAGCGAGAAGTTTGGGTTTAACAAGAATGAAAAACTGATAATTGTCAATCCAAATGATAAGATTTGTCTGTCTGAATTATATTCTTCAAAAGTAGATTTGCGCATCATGAGTGTCATCTTAATATTAATATCATTTAGCTTATTAGTAGCAGGAAGTTTCCTCATTGGATTTTTATGGTCGGTGAAGACGGGACAATACGATGATGATGTATCGCCAGCAGTACGAATATTATTTGACGACGAAATAGTAAACCAAAAAGAACAACCTAATTCTAAAAATACAGACGCTGTATGACGATTGAAAAATTTAGCTACGACAACCGCATCGTTAAAAACTTTGCATTAGCCACCATCATTTGGGGGCTTGTCGGCATGTTACTAGGGCTTATCATAGCTCTACAAATTCC
>CAIXTT010000107.1 GCA_903922455.1 uncultured Bacteroidota bacterium
AAGAGAAGTTAGGGACAATTATGCTGCTGAGATAATTCAGAATGCAGTCCCGATAGCTATCGGGATCAGAATTCAGAATGATAATCCGACAAGAACTGGCTTGAAAATAATTTCTTTGAAATTCTATATTTCAAGGAAATTATTTGCCTTATCTAAGTATGAATAAATCCAAATTTATCGTTTTAATCGGCGTCATCCGCGTTCAAATTATGAAGTTATAGGTGACTATGAATTAATATAAAACTGGTTAAACTTATTCAGGGATCTGCAAAAATCCAATATCTAATATCTAAAATCTAACTACCTACAAATATTCTTCTCGCCGTTTCCTTTCCTTCCGGACATGCTTTTAGATTGTTAATGAGTTTCAACGCTCGCTCAATTCTTAAATCAGAATTTTTCACTCCCGAAACATAGTAAATTATATTTCGTTGCTTTCCCGGACTAATACTCATAAATCGTTTTTCAGCTTCTGGATCTTGCGCAAAAATTTCAATGAGCTCTTCTGGAACTTCCATTCCGAATTCACTGTTGTCGGGTTCGAGGATTACTTTTATAACATCACCGAGCGCAATTGAAAATTGGTTGAGTTTCTTTTTGCTTACCGTGATGTATCCTCTCCCTTCACCCAATGCCATCATCCCACATTGAAATTTTGGATGTTTGTTGATGCTGCACAACAATCGTTGCTTATTGAGTCCGCCTAATTTTTTTACAACGCTGGCAGGGACTTCCACGTAATGCACGCCCATCAAATAGTCTAATTTACCAATGCGAGAGGCAAATGAAACTTTAGGTGCAGACATCTACATTATTTTTTAAATGAATCCATCTCAAGAAAAACACATCACGAATAAAAAGGTTCGGGTGTGAAATCAATTGAATTTATTTCAACACAAAGCTTTCTAAAAACTTCGTGGTGTAATTTCCTTTTCTAAAATCTTCGTTCAACATTAATTGTTGATGGAAAGGAATTGTGGTTTTAATTCCTTCAATAACGAATTCACTCAACGCACGCTCCATCGTTTGAATCGCTTCTTCACGTGTTTGCGCAATGGTGATCAACTTCGCAATCATGGAATCGTAGTACGGCGGAATAGTATAACCAGCGTAAATATGTGAGTCAACACGTACACCGTGTCCTCCCGGTTGATGCAATACGGTAATCTTTCCAGGGCAAGGACGAAAATCATTGTACGGATCTTCTGCATTAATTCTACATTCAATAGCATGCATCGTAGGAATATGATTTTTTCCGCTGATGGGAACTCCCGCTGCAATCTTAATTTGCTCTTTAATTAAATCGTAGTTGATTACTTCTTCCGTAATAGTATGTTCCACTTGAATACGAGTATTCATCTCCATGAAATAAAAATCACTGTGCTTATCTACTAAAAATTCAATGGTGCCAACGCCTTCGTAATTGCTCGCTAAGGTTGCTTTGATAGCAGCATCACCCATCGCTTCACGCAATTTCTCCGTCATAAACGGACTCGGAGTTTCCTCTAATAATTTTTGGTGGCGACGTTGAATCGAACAATCACGCTCACTCAAGTGACATGCTTTTCCATACTGATCACCTGCAATTTGAATTTCAATGTGACGTGGTTCCTCAATGTATTTCTCCATGTACAAACCATCGTTACCAAAAGCAGCACCTGCTTCCGTTTGTGCATTCTCAAATGCTTTCATGATCTCATCTTCCTTCCACACAATGCGCATCCCTTTTCCACCACCACCAGCAGTTGCTTTGATGATAACAGGGTACTTCATTTCATTGGCAACTATTTTTGCATGCTCTACATTTTCCAACAATCCATCTGAACCTGGAATCGTCGGAACGCCTGCTTTCTTCATCGTCATCTTCGCATTGGCTTTGTCGCCCATGGCATCAATTTGCTCTGGTGTAGCACCAATAAATTTAATTCCGTGCTTGGCACAGATCGCAGAAAATTTTGAGTTCTCACTCAAGAAACCATAGCCAGGATGTATCGCATCTGCATTTGTAATTTCTGCAGCAGCCAAGATGCGTTGCATATTTAAATACGAATCACGACTAGGAGGAGGTCCAATGCAAACGGCTTCATCCGCAAAACGTACATGCAAACTTTCTTTATCGGCAGTCGAATAAACCGCCACCGTACGAATACCCATTTCTTTGCAAGTACGGATGATTCGAAGTGCGATTTCGCCGCGATTGGCTATGAGAATTTTATTAAACATAAGATTGACTTTGTAGAAAAGGCATTTCTTTTAGAAAATGCCCTTTAATAATATTTATTTTAATCTTTGAGTGATCACTACACGTTAAAATAAAATTCCAAGAATTTAGTAGAAAAGAAATGGAATGATAAAAAAACGAGCACTGATTTTTTTAAGATGGATCTACGAGGAATAACGGTGTATCGTATTCTACTGGCTTGAGATTATCCACCAACACTTTTACGATGCGTCCAGAAACTTCCGATTCAATCTCATTGAACAATTTCATGGCTTCAATGATGCAAAGCACATTCCCAGGTTTGATTTCGTCACCTACATTAGCTAGGATTGGTTTATCAGGACCAGAAGCGCGATAGAAGGTTCCAATCATCGGACTCTTGATCGTGATGTATTTGGAGTCATCAGCCACTGGAGCTGGGGCAGGAGCAACTGGTGTAGCCGCCGCCGGAGTAGGAGCCGCCATTTGTGCCACCGGCATAGGAGCTGGAGCCGCATGATAAACTTGCTCTACTTTCGGACTACTGTTTTTGATGGTTATTTTGAAGTCTTTCAATTCAAGATTAACTTCACTTACACCCGCTTTAGCTACAAACTTAATGAGCTCTTCGATTTCCTTTTTATTCATAAGGATAGATTATTTGAACCGCTAAAAATAGTCTAAAAAAGGACATTCTAAGCAATTTTTAGCTCATTTTTAGTGGGTTTTAATCAAAAATGAGTGATTTTAGGCCGTTTTGATGGAAAAACCTATCGAATTATTTAGCAAAGAGTTGATCAAAGTTAACCTCAACCGCTTCTTTATACTTTCCTTTCCCTTCATCCGAAAGAAAGGATTTGTCGATAAAGGAAAACAGATCAAGTTTTCGATCTTTAAAATCAGAGGCAATAGAAAGTAATAACTGTTCGAAAATCCTCAACCGTTTTCCGAATTCAATAAAATCAGAAATTTTATAATTGTAGAATTGCGATAATAAATGTTGCTGTGTTCTTTCCATCTTCTTAAACAAATTCATGGCAAGTTGCGAATCGTTGTTGTGATGTTTGGTGTTCATCAAATCATACGATGGAGATAAAAGCATATCACCATCCGCCGATTCCAACAGAGAAATATTTTTATTGTTGTGTTGCGGTTGTTTGATGTGGAGGGGAGAGTGGTGGTGGAGAGGAAAGCGGTGGTAATATCGGGAGGGTATTTTACAACTGAAATTGCGATGAATGAAATTGCGAGTGGGGTGTATATAGTTGCTTTAACTACTGAAAAAGATAAAGTGCAATCTAAGGCATTAAAATTTTAGCTTTGTTATAAACTTACTACGACGCGAAATGCGAATGAACACGAAATGCGAAATTTTTTCGAAATTAATTCGCTACAAAAAAATCTAGCAGCTAGCATCCAGAATCTACCCCGATCCGAAGTAAAATTTAATTGATTCTACAAAAATTATCCGAAGCAGAATTAAAACAATTCACCAACTCACCAATTTGCCAATTTGCAATTCCTAGTACGCCCACTTCACCCAAATGGCTCCCCAGGTGAATCCACCTCCGAATGCGGCGATGATAATGTTGTCGCCTTTTTTAAATTTCTTTTCCCACTCCCATAAACAAAGTGGAATGGTGCCATTGGTTGTGTTTCCGTAACGTTCGATGTTCAACGTTACTTTATCATCAGGTAAACCCATGCGTCTTGCTGTAGCATCGATGATGCGTTTGTTGGCTTGATGTGGAATAAGCCATGCGATGTCTTCGCCTTTCAGATTATTTTTTTCCATAATCTCTGCACTTACATCTGCCATCTTGGTAACTGCAAATTTGAAAACGGTTTGTCCTTCCTGATAAACGAAGTGTTCTTTGGCAGCAACAGTATCTAACGTTGCCGGCTTAACGCTACCACCAGCCTTTTGGTGCAGAAAAGCGCGTCCTGACCCATCCACTCGTAAAATCGCATCCATGATGCCATGATTTTCAGTGTTGGGCTCTAACAGTACCGCACCCCCGCCATCTCCAAAAATAACGCAAGTTGCACGATCGGTGTAGTCAATAATACTCGACATTTTATCTACACCAACCACCAGCACTTTCTTGTGCGTGCCTGTTTCGATGAATTTGGTGGCGGTTGATAAGGCGAAAATAAACCCGGAGCAAGCGGCATTAACATCGTAACCCCAAGCATTCACAGCTCCGATTTTATCAGCAATAATATTAGCTGTCGCCGGAAATTGCATGTCAGGAGTCGTGGTGGCACAAATGATGAGTTCGATTTCATCGGCACCGATTCCCCGCTTTTTAAGCAAAGGTAAAATTGCCTGCACTGCCATATCCGAAGAGCCAAGACCTTCCCCTTTTAAAATATGTCTTTCATTAATTCCTGTACGTGACAGGATCCACTCTTCGGTGGTGTCAACCATCGTCACAAGATCCTTATTAGAAAGAACGTCGGGTGGTACCCATGCGTTCACAGCGGTAATTGCAGCAGTAATTTTTGTCATTGGTTATTGTGTAATGCTTTCATGAACCGCTTGAGTAATCTTTTCGGTTAATCCGGCAGTGGTCACTTTAAGCGTTATATGTATCATGTTTTTGATTGCAGTAGCATTCGAAATGCCATGCGCAATAATGACAGGCGCATTCACTCCTAAAACAGGTGTGCCGCCATAATTTTCAAAATTAAAACGATCAAAATATTCATCCTTGATCTTTCTTCTTCTGATTAAATTGTAAAAAGATTCGGCTAGCTTGAGAATAACATTTCCGACGAATCCATCGCATACAATCACATCGGCCTTGTCATTAAAAAGATCACGACCTTCGATGTTGCCAATAAAATTTATTTCTTTCGTTTGCTTTAAAAGAGGATGTGTTTCCTTGCAAAGCATATTTCCTTTTTCTTCTTCTTCACCGATGTTCATCAATCCTACTTTCGGATTTTTTACTCCGTGCACATGCTCTAAAAACAAGCTGCCAAGAATAGCGAACTGTTGCAAATGTTCAGGCTTGCAATCGGCATTCGCACCAGCATCTAAAAAAACACCTGTACTTCCATCTTCCTTAGGAATAATGGAGCAAATAGCAGGACGTAAAATACCAGGAATAGTTTTCACACTAAACATCGATCCGACCATCATGGCTCCGCTGTTTCCAGCTGAAGCAAATCCATGAATCTCTCCTTTTTTGAGGTATTCGAATCCGCGTGAAATACTTGAATCTGGTTTTCCAGGAATGGCGCGAGTTGCTGATTCATCCATGCCGATTACCTCGGTGGTATGTACAATATCCACCAAATTCACA
>CAIXTT010000108.1 GCA_903922455.1 uncultured Bacteroidota bacterium
CAAGAGAACTCGAACGGGTGTATTAGGAGTAGGATTATTAAAACTAGTCAGAAAAAAAGCGACCCTTGAAATAATAATTCCATTGGGAACTGCCGCTGCAGTTAATTCTGCAGCCGTTAATTGAATTTGGCCACGATCATAACCCCAAAAGGTTCCCAAAGGACGATAATTATATGCCGCTCCAGGTGCAGGCCCTGCACCTCCTCCTGGAACATTTACTAGAACTTGACCAATAGAAGCATGAAAAGCAAACAAAAGCAGGAGTAGTAGCAAGCCACTTCTTGAGAGTCTATTTAATGTTTGACAAAAGTAAATCATGGGCAATATGGTTTAGTAAGGTATAAAGGTATATAAAGGAATGATTAAAATGTCAACTATTAACGTAATAATTCACATGTTTAAAGCTGTTTTTAATACCTTTGACCCAAACACTGGGGTGCCCACTAGGGCTGAGATCACACCCATACGACCTGATTCGGTTAGTACCGACGGAGGAAGTGTAACGATTTCGCTTTTCTGCGCACCCTTTTAAGACGAAATCAACATGCTATTCAAAACTTTATTACCCCTTTATCTGATTCTAGCTTTATCCCACATTTGTCATGGGCAATCAAAGTTATCAGGTCTGGTCACCGACCAAAACCACTTACCCCTTCCAGGAGTTATTTTACAGATTGAACAATCTCAATATAGCTTAAGTACTGATTTATTTGGAAATTTTGCATTTTACAAACTTAAAGATGGACTTATCAATGTTCATCTTCGACTTTTAGGCTATAACGACACCACCATCCAAGTAAAAATAGAAGGTGTCACAACACTTAAAATCCAATTAAGAGCTAAGCCTTTTTTAACCGATGAAGTGGTAGTAAAATCAACACGAACCGGTTCTAATTCTGCTATGGCCCATCAAACGTTAAGCAAAGAAGAGATTGGAAAATTAAATACAGGACAAGATCTTCCCTACATCCTTCAACTTTTACCGAGTGCTGTAGTCACCTCTGACGCAGGAAATGGCATTGGCTATACTGGAATTCGAATTCGAGGAAGTGATGCTACTCGTGTCAATGTAACCATCAATGGAATTCCATTAAACGATGCGGAATCTCAAAGTGTTTATTGGGTAAATCTACCTGACTTCGCGAGCTCTACACAAAATATAGAAGTTACTCGCGGTGCTGGTGTGAGTACCAATGGAAGCGGCGCTTTTGGAGGAACTATTAATATTTTATCTCAACAACTCAGTGACACAGCATTCTTGCAATCTTCAAATGCATTCGGAACATTTAACACGCTGAAAAATAATATTTCATTTGGAACTGGACTGCTAAAAAATCATTTTTCATTGGAAGGTCGACTTTCAAAAATAACGAGTGATGGATATGTGGATCGAGGCAAATCGGATTTAAAATCGTTTTATTTTAGTACTGCCTACCGTGACAATAAAAATTTAATTCGGCTTAATGTATTTTCAGGAAAGGAAATCACGTATCAAAGCTGGAACGGAATACCGGAAAGCAGATTGAATGGTGATGTAAAAGGCATGATGGATTACATTGCCCGAAATGGATTGAATGAAGAAGAAGCCAATAATTTATTAACGAGTGGTCGCACTTATAATTATTATACTTACAAAAATCAGAACGACAATTACCAGCAAGATCACTATCAACTTTTAGTAAGTAGAAATATTGGCAAATCGTGGTTAGCAAATATAGGTTTACATGCTGCAAAGGGCAATGGATATTATGAAGAATACAAATCAAATCAAGAATTATCAAACTATAATATCTCAACTGCAAGTACTGCTGATTCTCTCATTACGCATTCGGATTTAGTGAGAAGAAGATGGCTCGACAATTGGTTTTATG
>CAIXTT010000109.1 GCA_903922455.1 uncultured Bacteroidota bacterium
CAACATCGCACCAAGCCAACGCTTTTTTAAGATCGTGCTCCACTTTTACTCCTAAAGAACTTATGTATTTTGGAATTAAAGTGACAGGTCCGCAAACCATCACTTCGGCACCTAATTTTTGGAGACAAAGAATATTACTCAGAGCTACGCGTGAATGAAGAATGTCACCCACAATTACCACTTTCTGCCCTTCTACTCGACCCAATTTTTCACGAATGGAGAACGCATCCAGCAAAGCTTGTGTAGGATGTTCGTGGGTGCCGTCGCCTGCATTAATGACATTGGCCTTGATGTGTCGAGCCAAGAAAATCGCCGCTCCTGGTTTTGGATGACGCATCACCACCATATCCACTTTCATGGCTAAAATATTATTGACGGTATCGACTAATGTTTCTCCCTTACTGACCGATGATCCAGAAGCAGAGAAGTTGACCACATCAGCACTCAACCGCTTTTCGGCTAACTCAAAACTAAGTTTTGTACGAGTGGAGTTTTCAAAAAAGATATTGGCAATAGTGATATCACGTAATGAAGGAACTTTCTTGATGGGACGATTAATGACATCTTTAAAATTATCGGCAGTTCTGAAAATAAGTTCTATATCCTCCTTGGTGAGGTCCTTTATTCCTAGTAGGTGTTGAACGCTTAACTGCTCGATCATGGAATTATTCTTCTGAGATTAACCAAACACCTTCTTCTTCAATTTCGGGATTCAAATTCACTTTTACTTTTTCGGAAGAGATGGTATCTATGGATTTGCCTATGTAATCAGGTTCAATGGGTAGTTGTCGACTAAATTTTCGGTTGATGAGCACCAACAACTCTACGCGTGCGGGTCGACCAAATGCTAAGAGGGCATCTAACCCTGCACGTATAGTTCTTCCAGTGAAGAGCACATCATCAATTAAGACCACGTGTTTCCCTTCCACAATGAAGTCCATTTTGTTAGCACTTGGGACGATTAGTTCACGACGGCGAAAATCGTCGCGGAAAAAGCTTACATCCAGTTCACCGTATTTAATTTGGGTATTGGGTTGGATGTGTTGAATTCGCTCAAAGATCAATTTAGAAAGGATAATGCCTCGAGGTTGGAGTCCGATGATGACTGTATCGGCAAACTGATCGTGGTTTTCAATAAGCTGATAGCAAAGACGATCGATAGTAATAGCCAGTAACTCTTTATTGAAAATGAGTTTGCTATTGGTTGGCATGGGCTCAAAATTAATAAAAAACAAAAAGCAAAAACAGTTAACATGCAAAAAGGCCACCTAAAGGTAGCCTTTTTGTAATTTATAGAACGAAGATCTTAGTTCTCGTCTTTCTTTTCAGAACCTTCCAATGAAGTTTTAAGAGCAGCTAAAGATGCGATATCTCCAAGAGTAGATTTCTCCTGATTATCCTTAATCTTCTTCACAGCTTTTGCTGTTGTACCTGCTTCTTTTTCACGCTCACCTGACTCTGCTTTTTTCACTTCTTGTGCTTTTTCGTCGAAGATGCGAGTATGAGATACTACGATTCTACGATTCTCTTTGTTGAATTCAATTACTTTGAAATCTAACGTTTCGTGCTCTTTCGCAACCGTACCATCTTCTTTAGTTAACTGACGGTAAGGAGCGAATGCTTCCACACCATAAGTAGTGAAGATCACCGCAGCACCTTTATCGGTTACTTTTCCAATCACACCACTGTGAAGACTATTCATGGAGAACAAACCTTCGTAAGTATCCCAAGGGTTATCTTCTAATTGCTTATGACCAAGACTTAGACGACGATTTTCAACATCAACTTCTAAAACGATTACTTCTAACTCTTCACCAATTTTAGTGAATTCAGCAGGATGCTTAATTTTCTTGTTCCAGCTTAAATCACTGATGTGAATCAATCCATCAACCCCTTCTTCTAACTCAACAAACACTCCGAAATTAGTGAAGTTACGCACCTTCGCCTTGTGTTTAGAAGACACAGGATATTTAGTTAAAATTTCACCCCAAGGATCAGGAGTAAGTTGCTTCAATCCTAATGACATTTTATGTTCATCGCGATCGATACTTAAAACTACCGTCTCCACTTCATCACCCACTTTCAAGAAATCTTGAGGGCTACGTAAGTGTTGAGACCATGACATTTCAGAAACGTGAATCAATCCTTCTACTCCAGGAATGATTTCAACGAATGCACCGTAGTCTGTTAATACAACTACTTTACCTTTCACTTTATCATTCGCATTTAAGTTCTGATCCAATGACTCCCATGGTTGAGCAGTCAATTGTTTTAAACCAAGAGCAATTCTTTTCTTCTCTTCATCGAAGTCAAGAATTACCACATTGATACGATCATCTAATTTCAACACCTCTTCTGGATGGTTGATACGTCCCCAGCTAATATCTGTGATATGCAATAAGCCATCAACACCACCTAAGTCCATGAAGACACCATAAGAAGTAATGTTCTTAACGGTTCCTTCAAGTACCTGGCCTTTCTCCAGCTTACTCATGATTTCTACTTTTTGCTTCTCCAATTCGTTTTCGATCAACACCTTGTGCGATACAACTACGTTCTTAAACTCTTGATTGATCTTCACAATCTTAAATTCCATCGTTTTTCCAACGTAAACGTCATAATCACGAATCGGCTTCACATCAATTTGTGAGCCTGGTAAGAAAGCTTCAATTCCGAATACATCCACGATCAATCCGCCTTTGGTGCGGCATTTCACGAAACCTGTTACGATTTCATCTTTCTCGAGAGATCCATTCACACGATCCCATGACTTCATGGCTCGTGCTTTTTTATGAGAGAGAATCAGCTGACCGTTTTTGTCTTCTGCTGTCTCTACATAAACTTCAACCGTATCCCCAATTTTTAAATCGGGCATGTGGCGGAATTCAGTTAATGGTACTAAACCATCACTTTTGTAACCGATATTGATTACTGCTTCCTTGCTCGTAAGACCAATGATTGATCCTGAAACAATTTCACGTTCTAATACCGCATTAAGCGTTGTGTCATACAAAGCTTCAAGCTTTAAGCGCTCATCTGTTTTGTATGAGTCGAAAGCTTTACCTGAATTGTCCCAATCGAAATCGTTAGGATCAGGCGTTGCAAAGTTTACTTTAGAGCTATGCTCCGATGTATTTGTTGTTGTTGCCATCTATACAATAGTCTTCCAGCAGGAATGGCCTGCGGAAGGGTTGCAAAGTTAAGTAAACTTCTTAAATGTGCAAATAAATAAATGAATTGATATTCAATATAATAAGGTAAATGAAACGAGAAAAAGGAAGCGATTTAAAGCCGTTAATTCTTAAAAAGGATTCAAATCATGACAAAGAAAAGCCATTTTTTCAAAAAAAGCATTGGCAATGAATAAATAATATAAAATTGTATTTTAACTTTTATTCCGCCTTAAGGCGGAATAAAAGTTAATGGGGTAACAATAAATTGGGGCGCAATGAAATACGTCCCAACTTGAATTTTATTTATTAAAGGTTTAGTAAAATATGCCTTGAAGAAAAATTAGAAAATCAATGATTCAATACTAAGTTTTGGTTTCGAATAGCAGTAGCCACTTCTTCCATCAACCACATCGGAGTAGATGTAGCGCCTGCAATTCCAACGGATGATTTTCCTTCAAACCAGGAAGCGTCCAATTCACTTGGATTGGAAATAAAATAACTCTCGTTGTTATGGGCTTTGCAAACAGAGTATAGTGCTTTTCCATTCGAACTTTTTTTACCACTCACAAAAACGATGACATCATACAATTGAGAAAATCTTTTGAGTTGCGGTTCTCGATTGGATACTTGACGACAAAGAGTATCATTACTCACAAAATCTCCTTCTTCCAAAGATCCATTATGCTGAATAAATTTTTCTTGAATTAAGCGTTCCATCTTTTCAAAACCCAACGTACTTTTAGTGGTTTGCGAAAAGAAATGGACGGGAAGTTTAAAATCGATTTTATCTAAATCTTCCTCTGAAAAAACAACAATGGCTTTTCCTTCAGTTTGTCCTACTAGTCCGTTTACTTCGGCATGTCCGGGTTGACCATAAATCACAATTTGCCCACCATTTTCTACAATACCTTCAAAGCTTGTTTTAACACGGTACTGCAATTTCAAAACTACCGGACAAGAAGCGTCAATTAATTCAATATTATTTTTAATCGCCAATTGATACGTGGAAGGCGGTTCACCATGCGCACGAATCAATACTTTGCAATCCTTAAGCGCAGCTAACCGTTCATGGTCGATGATTTCAAGTCCTTTCGCTATTAAACGATCCACTTCTTCCCCATTATGCACAATGTCGCCTAGGCAATACAGTTTTCCATGTTGATCGAGTTCGTCTTCGGCCATTTGGATGGCATACACCACTCCAAAACAAAATCCAGAATTACTATCGATAACTACGTTCATGAGCTTCTATCTTGAAAGGTATAACGAATAATACAGGTTAATAGTTTAGGAAGTAGCGGAATTGAACAAAGCCAATTTTCGGACAGCTTCCATCACAAATTCTACTTGCTCTTCTTGGGTTAAATAGGTATTGTCGAGAATGATAGCATCCTCCGCTTTTCTTAGAGGAGACTCCTCGCGATGTGAATCTTCGTAATCACGTCCTACTACATTTTGAATAACGTCAACTAAAAGCACATCAATGCCTTTTGCATTGAGTTCTTTAAAGCGACGCTCCGAACGAACCATCTGATCGGCTTTCATAAAAATCTTTAAATCGGCATCTGGAAAAACGGTAGTTCCAATATCTCGTCCATCCATCACCAATCCACCTTCATTTGCCGAATCTCTTTGTAACTTTACTAAATGTTCGCGTACCGATTTAATGGCGCTCACATGGCTTACCTGCTCATTGATCTTCATGGAACGAATTTCATTCTCCACATTCCTTCCATTCAAATAAACTTCGCTGAATCCAGATTCTGGATTAAATAGAAAAGAGATATTGATTTTACTTAAGACATCTCTAAAATCATATACATAATCATGCACCTCTTCCGGACTAGGAATAGGAATATTGTTTTCGAGAAAATAAAGGGTGACTGCTCTGTACATTGCCCCTGAGTCAATGTAATGGATTCCTAATTTGCGGGCTAGGACCTTAGCGACCGTGCTTTTACCACAGGAAGAGAAGCCATCAATGGCAATAATTAAGCGTGAGCTCATCGAGAGCAAAGATAATGAATTCGCCTTGGATAATAAAATATTTTTACGGAAAGTAAAAGTTAAATTCATTAAACCTTTCATGTTCATTTTACATAAGTAACCCTTACAAAAGCCATAAAAGTAAAAGGGATCTCATCAGAGACCCCATTCACCCAATCAAACCATAAAACACATCTTTTTCTCAACGAATTAATTCAATTCGCTGATGAATTATTTTTTTGTCCGTTTCAATGGTGTAATAATAGACACCCGGCAACATTTTTCTTCCATCTAATTCAAATTGATAAGTAGCCCCTTTCTCTACTAAATCATCGAATATTTGTCCCATCAATCTTCCTTGATTGGTATATAACTTCACTTTTACGAAGGCATCTTCTCGAGCCGAATAAAAGATGGTTGTATTTTCATTAAAAGGATTCGGATATGCTGAAGTTGAACCTTCCATAATCTGAACTAACATTTTAGGAAGGTGTGGTACGCCATCTATTTCCCCTTTCGCATGAATAGAAAAAATAAATAATCCCAATAGCATCAGGTAGCTCGCCTTCGTCATAATCTCTTTGTTAGATCTAAAATACGAAGCGAGATGGACAAATTGAATTGATTTTTGTGAATGTCAATATTCCATACACGAAAAGCCCAAATTCGAAAGTGAAGTGCTATTGCCGAAAGGGATTTCTTGGAATCCAGTCCATTTCATACTTTGATGGCAGCATATGACATGCAATTCCATTCAACAATGTGTTATTTAATTTAATATAAGCCTGATAGGTATGAATTGTTGCTCCAACTGTAGTTTTCATTTCTAAAGCAGTTCGACCAAAAGAAATGAGTGGAGATTTGGCCAAAATGGCCATTTCAATATAAGCGTAAAGGATATTTTGATACAAGGAATGGCTCATATTATATTCATAATCAATACCAATGTGATGCGCTTCAAAATGCTGATGGTCTTTAATGCCGGCCATAAAGGCAAGCAATTTCCCCTTTTCCAAAATTCCTTTGAACTCGATCTTAGATTTTAAGCGCTTGGAGAGTGATATCAAGTAATCAGAATTATGCATTACTAGGCGAACCGGACTTTTATTCTGCACCGCCAAGTACAAACGATCAATTTCTTCCTTTCGTTCGATGAGTTCATCCGTGGTTAGTATACGTAGTTCACAACTGGCAATTTTCTTCTTTACTTGAACATACCGCTGGCGATATTTAGAACTTAAATCAGCAACATAGTCGTCAAAAGAATTCCAATGCGATCGAATGTTCATTTTCATGATAGGATCCATCACCAATGGAGAGAATTTTTTTGCCTTTAAATGAGTTCCATAAATGTCGTTTTCAATTGAATAATCTTTGGCAATTTCTGCCATCACTTTCCCTGTTTTCTCAAGCTCTTTTTTTACAAAGACAAAAGCATCAGAAAGAAGTACTGCAGCATTTACTTTGTCACTTCCAACAAACAAAATTCCATAATCGCCACTGAGATACATATTCCCACAAATTACCAAGTAATGGGGCTTGTCTTTTTTAACTCCAAAAAGCATTTTTTGAACCAGCATAGAAAGGCCTGAAATAATTTTACTGTATGGCTCAAAATTTACGATTTGCCCAAGCTGGGTACTCGACAAATTAATAATTTGAAAATAATACGCGGCTTTAATCTTCCCTTTTTCCTTCAAGCTTACATACCTAAATGATAATGCTGAAGGCGACGACTCTTCCATCGAAAGTAAATACTCTTTTTCTAAAAATAGAGTTTGGTGTGGCGGCAAAACATTTTTCAACTCTGCAAAAGAGTCATAAATTTGGAAATCGGGAGTTTTAATCACTTTACTTTTTAGAAACATAGGATATCAATATTCCTTTGAGAACGATTGACTCCTTTCGATATTTTATAAATACGAAGATAGTTAATATTCGATTTTAATGAATCATGATCTTTGCACCCTGAAAATTTGATGATGGAATGGTTGAATTTGTTTCTTTATTATTAAAATATTTTCAAATAAGATGATAATCAGTAACTACCTAATGTCAGTAAAAAGTAATCTCCTGGATTTGTTTTTTTATTTAAACAAAACTCGATTATTAAATTATTCTCTTTTACGTACTTTTACCCACCTGTAAACTCGAATAAAGTCAGAATGAAGAATATTATTTTAGCAGTAAGTATAGTTATCATCTCATGGAGCCACACTTGTGCACAACTGCTTAATTATCCTAAAACAAAAAAGGTTGAACAGACGGATGATTACCATGGCACCAAAGTTACTGATCCGTATCGCTGGCTGGAAGATGACCATTCCCTCGAGACGAAAGCTTGGGTGATGCAAGAAAATGCGACTACAGAAAAATACATGATTACTATACCCTTTCGCGACACCTTGAAAGCCCGAATGACGCAACTTTGGAAATTTGTAAGTTATGGTGTTCCTTTTAAATGTGGAAAATCATATTTCTATTATCGTCACGACGGTGTCCAAAATCAACCTGTGTTATTTTATTTAAAGAGTTTAGAATTTGTCCCGTATGCTTATTTTGACCCAAATAAAATTTCAGAAAAAGGAACTACCGCTATCACAAAAACAACGCCTTCTCCTGACGGAAATTATTTAGCATTCCAAGTTTCAGAAGCCGGTAGCGATTGGAATGTAATTAGATTGAAAGATGTAAAGTCGATGAAATCATTACCTGAAATCATTACAGGTGTAAAGTTTAGTAATATTGCTTGGCATAAGAATGGATTCTATTACAGTCGGTATGAAAGCAAAGGAAACTTAAATGCAATCAACGAATTCCATAAAATTTATTACCACAATCTTAACACAAATCAAGATCAAGATGTATTAATATGGGAAGATAAAGAACATCCAAAAAGAAATTTTAGCGCTGATGTAACCGAAGATCAACGGTTTTTAGTGATTTCTGGTAGTGAATCCACCTCTGGAAATTCAGTTTATTTTCAAGATTTATTAAATCCAACTTCTAAACCAATTGCCATCGTGAAAGGATTTGATCATGATTTTGACTTATTGGGCAACAATGGTGATCGGCTCTTGTTTTTGACTAATCACAAAGCGAGTAGAAACAAAATTATATCCATCGATTCAAAAAATTTCGGTCAGGCTAGCTGGAAAGATTTAGTTGCTGAGCAAAAAGATATTTTAAAATCAGCCTCTTTAGGTTACAAAAATATCATCACTCATTATATGAAAGATGCAAGTAGTCATCTTTATGTTTTTGATATAAATGGGTTGAAACCATACGAAATTCCATTAACTGGATTTGGAACCATCGAATCCATTTCGGCATCGCAGGCGGACAGCAATATGTTTTTTAATTATACCACTTTTACCGCTCCATCCACAGTATATCGTTATAATTTAAAGAACGCTCGACTTGGAGTTCAGTTCAAATCAACCCTTCCTTATAAAGAAGACGAATTTGAAACCAAACAAGTATTTTATACGAGTAAAGACGGAACAAAAATTCCGATGTTTCTTGTCCACAAAAAAGGAATCGTTCCTAACGGTGACCTACCTACCCTATTATTTGGATATGGTGGATTTAACATTAGTAAGACACCCGAGTTTAAAGTTGAACGTTTAGTGTTTTTAGAACAAGGCGGCTTGCTAGCTGTGCCTAATCTTCGTGGAGGTGGCGAGTATGGAAGTGATTGGCACGAGGCGGGAACCAAGGAAAAGAAGCAAAATGTTTTTGATGATTTTATTGCTTCGGCAGAGTATCTTATTAAAGAAAAATATACCAATTCGAACCGACTTGCCATAAGTGGTCGATCCAATGGCGGCTTGTTGGTGGGTGCAGTCATGACACAGCGCCCTGAGTTATTTAAAGTAGCTTTACCAGCAGTGGGTGTAATGGATATGTTACGATTTCAAAAATTTACCATTGGTTGGGCATGGACGGCCGATTTCGGCAGCAGTGAAAATGCAGAGGAGTTCAAGGCTTTATATAAATATTCACCGTTGCACAATATCACTTCAGGAGTTAATTATCCTGCAACCATGATTACAACGGCGGATCACGATGATCGTGTTGTTCCAGGACACTCATTCAAATTTGCCGCACAACTACAAGAATATCATAAAGGCGAAAATCCCGTGTTGATACGCGTGGATGTGGATGCGGGTCATGGCTCAGGGAAACCAACAGGAAAATTAATTGATGAACAAAGTGATATCTTCGCCTTTCTATTCTATAATCTAGGTATGAAATTATGAGGAACTATATAAACTTTTTTTTAGGGGTATTCATCGTCTTGAGCTTTTCAGCTTGCAAGGAAGCAAATAACTTAGGAAGTATGCAATTCAAATTTACTGGCGTTAGAGATACCCTAGTTTATTTAGGTTCGAGTACAACATTAAATCTAAAAATTTATTTTTTAGGAGGAGAATCGGAATCTGTTGCTTTATCTGTTTTAGGACAAGGAAATGGCACTACTATATCTTTTTCACGAAATAATATTGAACCAGAAGAAGCAAGTTCGATGATTATCACTTCGGTGGCTACAGCCGACACAGGCTATTTTCCAATGATCTTAAAAGGAGAAACGCCCTCAGGAGGAATAATTACACGTGAATTTATGTTGCATGTGGCTAAGCCGATCAATACACCCCCAAGAATAATTTTAGTTGGCTCACCTACCTTCAATGTAACATTAAATACAAGTTATACCGATGCTGGATTTACAGCTGGTGACGAAGAAGATGGTGATATCACCTCGCAAGTGGTAGTGGCAGGAACGGTAAATGTAGATTCGGTGGGATTTTATTATATCTCCTATGTAGTAACCGATTCAGAAGGATTAAAAGATAGCGTAGTACGAATTATCAATGTGCGAAATTCATTAAACTATTTGAGTGGTTCACACAATGTAGTGACTACTGATTTATCAAACGGAAATACCAGAACATGGATCACCACGGTGTCTGCTTCGGTAAGTGTAAACAACCAAATTAAAATTTTTAAAATATCAGATTGTTTTATGGCGGATCCAATCCTCACTTATGATCCGGTAAAAGATTCTCTTTTTATGCCCTCACAAACTTTTACGTGCATCACACCTGTCGATACTTTACCACATACATTTGTTGGAAAAGGAAAGATTATTCAAGGCACCATAAAGCGAATTACGTTAGATTATACCGATTCTTTTATTGACAACTTAGGAAATCCGATACTCCTGAACCTAAAAGACGAATATCAATTATTTTAATAAAATTATTTACGCATAAAGCATTCGACGCAAATAATTAATTTGTCCATTGTGGTAGGCAAGATGTGCTAATAGATGTGAAAGCGCAACATTCACTTTTACCATTTTCCCTCTAAAATCGCTGGGGAAAATCGCATTTTCTTGTTCTTCTGTCAAAGAAGATAAAGTAGCTTGAACTACTTCGTGGGCTTTTTCAATTTGCTCCAGTACATATTCTTTCGTTTGACCTTTTATCGAAAACTCTAGATCTCTATCGCGTACATATCCCGTATTACCCAACAATGCGCCAACAAAATGCTGCAGATTTCCAGCTAAATGCAAAGCAAGATTCCCCGGAGAATTGCTTACTCCTTTTGGAACCATCCATAAACTTGCATCATTCGGAAATGCTTCGATTTCTGCTTTTAATTGAATAAGGTAATTTTCAAACTGAAAGAGTGCTGCCATAAATAAGTTGAATAGAAATTGGGGTCGATATAATCAATAAATAAATTAACACTTAAAATCCGGGGATCATCCCCTTACCTGCGGATTTCATCTCTGCCTCAAAAACTTTTTCAGCATCGTCCAAGGCACGGTTCATCGCCACTTCAATGAGCTCTTGCACCTCCAATTTCTTTTCAGGAAAAAGAAGATGGTCGGCTATATCAATCGAAATTAATTTTCTATTTCCATTCATGGTCACTTGAATTTCCCCATCTCCAGCATACCCAACCACTTGAATTGCATTCAATCGTTCCTTGGCAGCTTCCATATTCTTTTTCAGCTCCCCCATTTTTCCCATTAAATCGAACATAATTTCTAAAGATTTTAGGATGCTAAATTAAAAATTATACTCCGTTATCATGTTCAATTTTGTTGGATTTCAATATAAAACCAAGAAATCCATCGATAGAAACAAAATATTTACCGATAAATGAGCCATATTATCGTGGATTCATTCTTTTCGCTACATTAGAGCCGAAATACTTAACCAATCTATGAGCGAAATAAAATCAATGGCCCATCCTAGAGGCCTTTATGTACTCTTCATCACAGAGATGTGGGAGCGATTCAGTTACTATGGCATGCGCGCCATCTTCGTATTGTTCTTAACAAAAGCATTGTTATTGAGCGATAAAGATGCTTCCAACATTTATGGAAGCTTTACCGGATTAGTGTATCTCACTCCATTAATTGGTGGATACATTAGTGATCGCTATTGGGGAAATAGACGAAGTATTTTCATTGGTGGTATTATGATGGGTATTGGACAAATCCTGATGTTTATGTCGGGAAATACGTTAGGTTCACCTTTAGCAAATCCACTGATGTTATCAGGTTTAACTCTGTTAATTATCGGAAATGGATTTTTCAAACCGAATATTTCAACTATGGTTGGACAATTATATCCACGAAATGATGGACGTGTGGATGGAGCCTTTACCATATTTTACATGGGTATCAACTTGGGTGCATTCTTTGCTCCACTTATTTGTGGTGGATTAGGAGACACAGGAGATGTTGGTGATTTCAAATGGGGATTTTTGGCAGCAGGTATTGGGATGATTGTATCCGTGATCACCTTTGAATTCTTAAAAAATAAATATTTAGTTGGACCTGAAGGTGCGCCCATTGGACTACCGCCTAGTCATTACGAAGTTTCGGCAGAAGATAAAGCAGCGAAAAGTGTTCCTGTAAATTACTCGAAAATGGGATTGATTGTAGTCAGTGGTATTGTGTTGGCCTTGATCTTTCATTATCAAATGGGAATGGATGTGATTGGCGGATTTATTTTCGCGTCGGCGGTGGCTGTTCCGGCATTAATCATTACCGATTCTTCTCTTACTAAAGATGAAAAAGAAAGGATTTGGGTTATATTTATTCTTGCCTTCTTTGTCGTATTCTTCTGGAGTGCATTTGAACAAGCAGGTGCATCACTCACCTTATTTGCCGACAAACAAACCGACCGACATATTGGAAGTTGGGAAATGCCTGCATCGTGGTTTCAATCCATCAATCCTTTAGGAATTATTTTATTAGCACCCTTATTCAGTAGCTTATGGGTTGGACTAAATGCAAGAAAGAAAGAGCCTAGCTCACCTCTTAAAATGGCATTGGGTCTAGCCTTATTATGTGTAGGTTATATCGTAATCGCAAAAGGCGTTGCAGGAGTAGATTCTTCAACAAAAATTTCCATGTGGTGGTTGGTTACTTTATATGTATTACATACCATGGGTGAGCTTTGTCTGTCGCCCATTGGATTATCGATGGTATCTAAATTAGCGCCTTTGCGTTTTGCTTCTCTGTTGATGGGCACATGGTTTTTAGCTAATGCTGCAGCCAACAAATTAGCTGGAAGTTTAAGTGCATTGATTCCTCCAGGAAGTGAAGCGGAAGCTGCTGCTGCTGGTGGATATCCGCAAATCTTAGGGTTCCAAATCGGAAATCTATTGCAGTTCTTCAACATATTCATTGTCATGAGTGGTTCTGCAGCAATTATCTTGTTCCTTCTTTATAGGAAGTTGATTAAGATGATGCACGGAGTTAATTAGTTATTAGAGGTTATAGGTTAGAGGTTGGATTTTAGTTGTTGGCTGTTAGATTTTGGTCCCGATAGCTATCGGGATTGGATCTCGGAATTGTGCAATCAACAATTCAAAGTTTAACTACGAAGCTTCTCGTCTAAACTCTAATCGCGAATCCTCGCCACCAATATCAAAGATCCAATGTCTATCGTCCAATAACATCTAACATCCAACATCGTGTCTCAAACTCTCGCCGAAATCCAAGACTTCAAAGGGAAATATCCTAAGCAACTCTGGTATTTATTCTTCTCTGAAATGTGGGAGCGCTTTTGCTTCTATGGAATGAGAGGAATGCTCACTGTTTTTATGGTGAGTCAACTCATGATGAAAGAAGATGTAGCCAATCTTCAGTATGGAGCTACGCAAGCTTTTGTGTATGCTTTTACTTTTATTGGTGGACTCTTCGCCGATAAAATTTTAGGATTTAGAAAGTCTCTTTTCTGGGGTGGATTATTGATGATTACAGGATCCTGTATACTTGCATTCAATCCACATGAATTTTTCTTCCTTGGAATAAGTTTCACGATCATCGGAACTGGATTCTTTAAGCCCAACATTTCAACAATGGTTGGTGCCTTGTATCATGAAAAAGACAGTCGCAGAGACGCTGGTTTTTCACTCTTCTATGCAGGAATTAATGTGGGGGCATTGTTAGGAGGATATGCTTGTATCGCCATCGCAAAAAGTTATTCATGGAATTTAGCATTTGGCTTAGCTGCCATTGTAATGACCATTTCTTTAGTGACATTCGTCTTTACCCAAAAAAGTTTAGGACCTATTGGATTATCTCCTTTTAGAAGCAAAGGAATTGAAGGTAAAAAATGGATGGAATATGCTACATACCTTGGATCTTTAGCAATCATTCCCATCATTATGGTGATGGTTTCTAAAACGGAATACACGGATTATTTTATGTACACCATCGGACCTGTCGTATTGGTTTATTTATTTTATGAGATGGGAAAGTTTAGTATTGCAGAGCGAAAAAAATTACTTGGAGCATTAGTCTTTATTCTCTTCTCCATATTATTTTGGGCATTCTTCGAGCAAAGTGGTGGATCGTTGGCGCTATTTGCAGCAAACAATTTGAATGACACAGTGGCTGGAGTGAAGTTAGATCCGAACGGTGTAAACAATGCTGCGAATTCATTATTCGTGATCATCTTTGCGCCCATACTTGGATTACTATGGGTGTGGTTAAGCAAACGAAATAAAGAGCCGAATACAGTAATAAAATTCGGATTAGGATTTTTATTCTTGGCTTTAGCCTTTTACACTTTCTACGCTACTCGTTTCTTTGCTGGTGCCGATGGAATGACAAGTTTAGAAATATTTACAGTAGCTTATTTCATTATCACATTCGGTGAGCTTTGCCTCTCTCCTATTGGATTATCCATTATGACTAAATTATCACCACAGCCCTTACAAGGTGTGATGATGGGCATGTGGTTTTTAGCAAGTGCTTATGGGCAATATGTGGCTGGAATATTAGGCGCAGGAATGGTTTCTCCCAACGAAAATGCAAGTCTGACTGAAAAGTTAATTTCGTATACCGATGGATACCAACAATTAGCCATTTATGCTATGGTGACGGGCATCGTCTTAATAGCAATTTCACCATTTGTCCGAAAATTAATGGGTGAAGTAAAATAAATTCTTTAACTTTAAAATATGAATATCTCTAAATATCTTCTTGCGGCTGCAGTTTCGTTAAGCATTTGTCAAACCAGTTTAGCACAATCTGAAATTGTAAAAAAAGTTCCCTCTAAAATTGAATGGATCAGTTTTGAGCAAGCTGTTTTTTTGAATGATATGAAACCGAAGAAAATCTTCATCGATGTTTATACTGATTGGTGCGGATGGTGCAAGCGTATGGATGCAGGAACTTTCAAGGATAGTTTAATCTCCAACTATATTTCTGAAAATTATTATGCCGTAAAGCTAAATGCAGAAACGAAAGACACGATTCGTTTTCGTGATAAAGTTTTTGTCTTTAAACCTGAGATGAAATCGAATGAATTAGCCATCTCCTTATTGAGTGGTAAAATGGGTTACCCCAGCTTTGTCTTGATGGATGAGAAGTACGCCATCTTACAACCCTTAAGCGGATACCAAACCACCGAAGAATTATTACCACTTCTAGAATTTTACGGAACGAATGCGTATTTGACTACGAAGTGGGAAGAGTATTCTAAGAAGTAGTTACGCAAATAATTTTTTCGAACTTAATACTTAACGAACGCACTTTAAAAGATGCTGGCTGTTGGCTTCTAGCTTTTAGTTTTGAGATTTTTTAGAGATAAAAGATTTTGCTTCGAATAGAAATTTTAAGCCGCATGCTTCAAGCTTCAAGGATGATTGTAATTAATTAATATCTGTTCATCACATTTTTTTGCCATGCATTTAATTTTCGCATTTCGTGTTTATTCGCATTTCGCGTATTCGTAAATTCGTTCCCGATAGCTATCGGGATCGTACATTCGTATTGATTCGTATCGCGACGTGTCATGCGACTTTCGCATTTCGATTTATTCGATTTTCGCGTCCTGTGATCTCTAAAAGTAAAAATTTAGGTTTAAACTCCCGCCAGCATTATCGTTATCAAACATAAATGTACTCGACTTCCCTCCGTCTTGTGATTCGGATGCAGCACTACTCCCATTCCAGCTTTCTGTTTCCACTTTACTTCGACTCCGTGTTTGAAGTTGTGGTCCCCAGCCGAATTCAGCGCTGAGACTTGATTTAGCTGCGAAAAAATATTCGACTCCAATAAACCCTTTAAAGTGAAATCCAAATGTATTTCCTGGTTTAATACTCTTCGTTCTGGTACTTTGATTTTCACTACTCAAAGGATTACCATATGTTAAAGTAGTTTTTTCCGTGCCAATGCTAAAAAGAATTTCACCTCCATAAAATCCGCGAACACGTCCTTTTCCACGCCACTTTTGCAAACCACCACCGAGTGTGATATTGCTTGTGTTGACTTTGGTTTCATTGGAAACGGTTTCATTCGGATTGGTGCTACCAATACGCGGAACCAAGGTATCTGTTTTTACAACGCCAAGACCTAAACGTATTTTAGATCGAAAAGCAACATTATCTTTTAACATGTAATTACTCGTGATCGTCATCGGATTTTCTACCGTGAAATTAGAATTGGGAGCATCATTATCACTATGAATTAAATTCCCAACAAATTTTAAAAAGGGCACCGCATCAAAACCAATCGACATCTCTCCTTTTTCAGGAGTGATGATAAGTCCCTCTCTATTTTTAAAGGGTTCTTGAGCCGTTGCGATAAGTGTGATGAAAATAAAACTTAAAATTAGGGTTAGCTTTTTCATGCAGAGTTGGGTTGTACTTAGGTTGTGATGAGATGAGTGAATAGTTGGTATTTTATTTACTTAAAATATTATTGATTCGCAATAATTCGAGGTCGAGTGGTTCTTGCTCACGGGAGGCTTCTGAAAAAGGGAGAAAATGTTTTTCGCCGTTGCGAATGCCAACCATCTTTCGTGAATCTCCAGAAAGCAATGCTTCTACTGCCCAAACGCCGAGCTTAGCTCCTAGAATCCGATCGAAAGCACTAGGACTTCCTCCGCGCTGAACATGTCCCAATACGGTAACCTTCGTTTCATAATGCGGTAAACGTTTTTTGAGTTCGTCGGCTACTTCTGCAGCACCACCATTTTTCTCACCTTCGGCAACCAGAATAATACTGCTAGTTTTATTGTTTCCTTTTCCTTCTTCGAGTTTGCTGACTAACACATCAAAGTCGGTGGGCTTTTCGGGAAGAAGAATTTCTTCAGCTCCGCCCGCCAGTCCCGACCAAAGTGCAATACATCCCGAATCTCTACCCATCACCTCAATCAGAAAACAACGATCGTGAGAAGCTGCGGTATCACGTATTTTATCAACCGCTTCAATTACCGTATTTACGGCAGTATCAAATCCAAGAGTATAATCAGTACCACTTAAATCATTGTCGATGGTTCCTGGAATACCCATGATTTTAATGTCTGGAAAACGGGTACAAAATGCTTCCGCTCCTTTGAAGGTTCCATCTCCACCAATAGCAACAATACCATCAATTTGATGACTCTTTAAATTTGCATACGCTTTGTCCATGCCGGCTTCCGTCATAAACTCTTTACTGCGAGCCGTTTTAAGGATGGTTCCGCCGCGCTGAATGATATTACTCACCGATCGTGAAGTAAGAGGTTTAAACTCATCTTCAATCATTCCTTGATATCCTCTTAAAATACCATACACACGCAAATCATGCGACAAAGCGGTACGCACCACAGCGCGTACACAGGCATTCATTCCTGGAGCATCACCACCCGATGTGAATAAAGCGAGGCGTTCTATTTTATTCATAAGAAAACAATGATCATTTTTGCGAAACTAATGCATTAATACCAAATACTAGTATATGGTATAACGCTAAAGACCCTCGATTAGTATTAGCTTCGAGCATCCAATCTGAAGTAAATTATTATCTATCATCAACATAGTAAAAATCATCATAACCATTATCAATGAAAAATCCTTGGACCACTAAAAGCTCTGAATTGAAATATGAAAATCCGTGGATAAAAGTCACTGAATCACAGGTGCTCAATCCGGCAGGAAATCCTGGAATTTATGGCGTCGTACATTTTAAAAATACTGCTATCGCCATCATTCCACTTGATGAAAATAACAATACTTGGATCGTAGGTCAATACCGATATACATTAAATACTTACGAATGGGAAGTACCCGAGGGCGGTTGTCCTGAAGGCGAAGA
>CAIXTT010000110.1 GCA_903922455.1 uncultured Bacteroidota bacterium
AAAAAATGCAATTCGTTTGTAATAGGGTTTGACCCCTCTGGGGTCAATTGCCACATGAAATTTCTTCAATATATTTTCAATGTATTTATCATCATCGCATAAAAATATTTTGGTTTGTTCAGTGAACCCCAGTGGGGTTCAACCTTATTAAGGAAGCGAAAAAAATGAATAACCCAACCCCAGAGGGGTTGCACATCGGCGTTGGACAACGGCGTTTGTTCCCATGCGTTTGTGTGACCCCGCTGGGGTCATGTTAAAAAAATGCAATTCGTTTGTAATAGGGTTTGACCCCTATGGGGTCATGTGCAAAATGAAATTGCGCTAAAATCTATTCGATGTATTTATTATCACAGATTCGATTATCGATGTCACCCCTACGGGGTTTTGGGAGGTGGAAAATTGAATTGTTCTCTATAATCATGTCATCCCTTCGGGATTTGTGCCTTCCCAAACGCCCATCTCAAGAAATCAGGAAAAACTTGCGCCCACGTTTCTTCGTTGTGCTTCCCCCCTTCTACTTCTACGTATTCAATGTCTTTTCCGTTTTCAAAACCCAATGATTCTAATTCGCTGATGACATCCATCGTATCATGAATGGAATCAATAACGCCAGAATTATTTCTATCTGACAATTCATCATCGGTTCCAGTTTGAAACCAAAACTGCTGATTGCTTTTCGAATCGGTAGCGCGAATTAATTTATGGAGGATGCGATCGGTGTTGTCATCGTACCCTTTGCTGTAGGATTTACTTCGCCACCAAAACGAACCGGAGAAAACGCCTGCTTTATGAAACACCTGCGGATAATTCCAAACAATATCAAAAGCCGATAATCCACCTAAAGAAAATCCGGCAAACGCATTTCCTTCTTGCTCGGCTTGTACTCTAAAGTTTTTGCGAATCAAGGGCAATAATTCATTTACAATAAAACGAGAATAGTTGGCTGCCCTATCACCACGATTTTTATAATCAGGGAATCCCGCAACACCGTACTCATTCATTCTATTCTTTGCATGAATACCAACCACTATGATAGGCGGAATAGAATTGGATAAATATAAATCGGTGAGTGCTTCTTTTACTTTAATTTGATGTAAGCTTTGCCCGTCGTTCATCAACAGCAAGGGAAAAGTATGAAGGGGTGTTTCATTATACCAAGGAGGAAGTACTACTTCAAGTTTAATAAATCTTTTTAAAGCAGCCGAATAAAAATCTTCCATAAAAACAGAAGAGACACTTTGCTTGTCCTCTTCTACTTTCTTTTTCACTTTATTTTTTGGATCCTTCGACAAGAGTTTCAAGAGTGTTAGCACGGGTCAAAAATAGCATTCTTGCCTAGTAAAATTCCATCACATTAAAAAAATATTAATATTTTGCAACAATGAATTGTGGAAAGAATTGACACTAACGATTCACCGTTTGAAACTGCAACTCCCCTCTTTCAATTTGTTGAACAATGGATTCAATCAAGGCATCTTCGCCTTGAGCATCGTATTCTGATTTAAGATTCGAGCCGAAAAGTCGAGAAAGTCCTTGCCAGAAAAAGGCTTGTAATGAACCTCTCAACTCTTTCACTAATGAATACGAGGTAGAACCCGTTTCACGATCGATGAGTTTGATCAAGATGCGTCCTTGGGTGACAGTTAACTTTTTCAAATCTCTTTCAAACTGATTTTTTAATTCTTTCTCCAACTTCTTAATGAACTTCTTCTTATTTCTTTCACCAGAAATATGTGCAACGCTATCATTGATAAATTTAAGTTGAGTGGCTGCAAGTCGAGCATAAGGATAAGCTCGTAAAACATCTCTTCTCAATTTTAAATAAGCTTTCATGTTTGCCGCTGCCAAGGGCGATAAACTAGCAAAAACTTCAGCAGGAGCTAAATTGATGAGTGGGATGGTATCGCCATTCACCACGTTTGCTAACACCTTATATCGACCGTCGGGTGTTTTTATTTGCGCTTCGCAGTGAATCGAGATCAGAAAATAAGAAATAAGAAATAAGATATATCTCATGGTTTTTCGTCCATCCTAATTATATGCCAAACTACTATCTGTTCAATCTCCATGCAGAGCCCATTCTTTTGTTTGTAGCATCAACGGCAACTTGAGTGGAGTTATTTCCTTCATGCTGTAAAAAGTAGGCTACTACGGCTGCAGCTTCTGCTTCTTCATGATTTATAGTTGCGGTTAACTTATCAGGGGTAAAGAAATGCTTCACAAAATGTGTATCAAAATTACCACTCATGAAGGCTTCATGTTGCATCACAAATTTTCCGAAAGGCAAAGTAGTTTCACATCCAACAATGATGTACTCATCGATGGCACGAATCATTCGTTGAATGCTTTGCTCACGATTTTCACCCCAAGTAATTAATTTTGCAATCATGGGATCATAATAAATCGGAATGACCATTCCCTCTTCAAACCCATCATCCACGCGCACACCAGGGCCTTGTGGTCGAACATAACGCACCAACTTTCCGATATCAGGAAGAAAATCGTTACATGGATCTTCGGCATAAACGCGAACTTCCATGGCGTGGCCGTTAATTTTTAAATCTTCTTGCTTGAAAGAAAGTGGTTTCCCTTCTGCTACTAATATTTGTTCTTTCACTAAATCAACACCAGTAATCAATTCTGTTACTGGATGCTCCACTTGCAGGCGCGTATTCATCTCCAAAAAATAAAAATTCAACTGATCATCCATCAAAAACTCGACGGTTCCAGCCCCTGTATAATTACAAGCTTTTGCAACACGAACGGCACATTCTCCCATTTCTTTTCTCAACGCAGGAGTCAACAAGGAACTAGGCGCTTCTTCCACTACTTTTTGGTGACGACGTTGCACCGAACATTCCCGCTCGAACAAGTAAACAATATTTCCATGTTGATCTCCCAACACTTGAACTTCAATATGTCTTGGAGACTTTACATAGCGCTCTATGAAAACTGCCGAATCGCCAAAGGCGGATTGTGCCTCACCTACGGCGCGATTCAACATCTCTTCAAATTGACTCTCTTCTTCCACGATTCTCATCCCCTTACCACCACCACCAGCAGCGGCTTTTATTAAGATGGGAAAACCCACTTCTTTGGCTACTTTCTTTGCGGCTTTAATATCAGTGATGGCATAGTCAGTACCTGGTACCATGGGAATATTATATTCTTTAGCGGCTGCCTTAGCGGTCAATTTATTTCCCATCAAATCCATGGCTTCGGGTGATGGGCCAATTAAAACGAGTCCAGCAGTTTTCACTGCGCGTGCAAAAGAAGCGTTCTCCGACAAAAATCCATAACCGGGATGAATGGCTTGTGCACCTGTTTTCAGAGCGGCATCAATAATTTTATCAATAACCAAATAGCTTTGCGCAGAGGGAGCTGGTCCAATAAAAACGGCCTCATCGGCATAACGCACTTGCAAAGATTCTCGATCAGCATCTGAATATACAGCTACCGTCTTAATTCCCATCTCACGGGCAGTACGCATAATTCGTAAAGCAATTTCACCACGATTGGCAATGAGTATCTTTGTAAATTTCATGGCTTAAAATTACAAAAAAAAAGACCCGGAATTATCCGAGTCTTTTTAGATATCAATAAATATTAATACGCTATTAATTCAAAGCTTTCTGAACTAAGTCGGCTGCTTCTTTTAACTCTATAGCAGAAGAAACTTCCAAACCACTTTCGTCTATCAACTTTTTAGCTAGATCGGCATTGGTACCTTGCAAACGAACGATGATGGGAACTGGAATTTTTCCAATGTTTTTGTATGCATCGACAATTCCTTGCGCCACGCGATCACATCTTACGATACCTCCAAAGATGTTAACGAAAATTGCTTTCACATTTGGATCTTTTAAGATGATACGGAAAGCTTGCTCTACTCTCGCTGCGTTTGCAGTACCACCCACGTCAAGGAAATTAGCGGGTTCTCCACCTGCTAACTTAATCATGTCCATGGTGGCCATGGCCAATCCGGCGCCATTCACCATACAACCTACATTTCCATCTAACTTCACATAATTCAAATTATGCTCTCCCGCTTCAACTTCAGTTGCATCTTCTTCTAATACATCACGCATCGCATGGTAATCAGGATGACGGAACAAACCGTTTTCATCTAAATCCACCTTTGCATCTACAGCAATGATTTTATCATCCGAAGTTTTCAACACAGGGTTAATTTCAAACATGGTTGCATCAATCGTATCGTAAGCAGTATAAAGACTAGTAACAAAACGAACCATTTCTTTAAATGCATTTCCACTGAGTCCTAAATTGAAAGCAATTTTACGTGCTTGAAAAGGTTGTAATCCTACTTTTGGATCTATCTCTTCTTTGAAAATTAACTCTGGTGTTTTTTCTGCAACTTCTTCAATATCCATTCCCCCTTCGGTAGAATACATAATGATATTTCTTCCAGTTTGACGATTCAATAAAACGCCCATATAAAATTCGGAAGTTTCTGAGGCACCAGGATAATATACATCTTGTGCAATCAACACTTTATTTACTTTTTTTCCTTGAGCAGTCGTTTGAGGAGTTACTAAGGTCATTCCCAAAATAGAACCAGCGCGCTCTTTAAGCTCGTCCATGTTCTTTGCCAACTTCACACCACCGCCTTTTCCGCGTCCACCAGCATGGATTTGAGCCTTCACTACCCACCATTGAGTTCCGGTTTGCTTGGTTAGTTCCTTCGCTGCTTCTACTGCTTTTTCAACGGTGTCAGCTACAATACCTTCTTGGATCGAGACTCCGAAACTTTTTAATATTTGTTTTCCTTGATATTCGTGTAAATTCATAATGCTATAATTATCGTGCAAAATTAAAAAAAACCACGAGGTAAAAGGGCTAAAGCAAGTATCAAATTCAAACAATTATCAAAAAATAAATTTTACACTATTCTTTAATTATATGCGCCAAATAGTTTTGGATACTCTTAAACACCAAATGATTAGAGTTTTACTCCACTTACAAAACGATCATTTGATGAAAAATCTCTGTAGATGCGTACATCATTAAAACCATTTTGCTCCATTATTTCCGCCACTTCAACGGCGTGCCATTTATTCACTTCAAACCATAAGCGACCACTTTTAGCAAGTGTATCTTTTGCAAATTTGCTAATCGTAGTGTAGAAAATGAGCGGATCGGCGTCCGGCACAAACAAAGCGAGATGAGGCTCAAAGTCAGTCACATTTTTATGCATGTCTTCAAACTCTTTCATGGTAATATAGGGAGGATTGGAAACAATGAGTTCTGGTGATGAATCAAATTGAATAGGACAATTTTCATTTATAACATCCCATTTCTCCCAGCGAACTTTTAACTTAAGAGCTTCTGAATTTTGTTCAGCTACTTGTAATGAACCAACACTAATATCAAATCCAAAAACTTCAGCAGCTAGAAAAGCTGATTTTAAGGAGAGTGCAATGCACCCACTTCCTGAACAAAGATCGAGCATAATAGCATTCGGTGGAAAATGCTGATCCAAAATAAAGCTAATTAACTCTTCGGTTTCAGGTCGAGGAATGAGCACATTTTTATCGACTAAAATTTTCATTTCATTAAACCATGTATAGCCCAAAATATACTGTAAAGGTTCACCTGATTTCAAGCGATTAAGGTCGGATAAAAGCTGTGCTTCTTGATTTACACTCAAGACATTGTTTTCAATTCCTGCTAGCTCTAGGAATGATAATGACATTCGTTCCCGTAACAAATTTTTAAGGATCGCATTTGCTTCGCCCTTGTCATAAAGTCCTGACAACGTATGCTTCACAAATGCAGAAAATTCGAAAATAGTCATACAACAATATTACCATAATTTTTGAATTAATAAAAAATATTTTATCCCTAATTACTACCTATTTTAGCAGAGCGAATATGAGTACCGACGAACACTATATGCAGCGATGTCTGCAACTTGCCGAAATGGGATTGGGCCATGTGGGAAGCAATCCTATGGTGGGATCTGTAGTTGTATGTGATGGAAGAATAATTGGCGAAGGCTATCATCAACAGTTTGGGTGTCCACATGCTGAAGTAAATGCTATGAACAGTGTAGATGACCAACAGTTATTGAGTCGATCAACATTATATGTCAACTTAGAACCCTGCTCACATACTGGAAAAACACCTCCTTGCAGTACACTTATCATAGAAAAAAAAATTCCATTCGTAGTTATCGGGATGAAAGATCCTTTTCCCAAAGTAAATGGCGCTGGATTTTTAGCGTTAGAAAATGCAGGAATAAAAATTACAATGGGAGTGTTGGAAGAAGAATGTCGAGAGCTCAACAAGCGCTTTCTTTGTGCACAAACTAAGAAAAGACCTTATATCATTTTAAAATGGGCGCAAAATGCCGATGGATTTACCGGCAGGATCAATGAACGAGTACAAATCAGCAATGAATCTTCAAAAATCTATACCCATAAGTGGAGAAGCGAAGAAATGGCAATAATGATTGGTGCTAACACAGCTCGAGTGGATGATCCTCTACTTGATGTTCGCCTATGGCAAGGAAAAAATCCCATCAAAGTAATAATTGATCGCTCTGGAGTTTTGCTAAATCATACGCACTTAAAAATTTTGAATGGCGAGGATACCACATATGTTTTTACTTCTTCACATATGACATTAAATCCGCGCTGTAAAGTCATTGAAATTGGTGGTGATGGTTCTTTTATGAGTCAGGTATTCAAAGAACTGATACAACTAGGAATTACCTCCTGTTTAGTAGAGGGCGGAACAACTCTACATCAACTACTCATTCAAGAAAATTTATGGGATGAGATGTTGATATTTACTTCGTCAAACGAATTAGGACAAGGTATTAAAGCGCCAGAGCTGCCTAACCTACCATCTACTATTACGCCAATTGATGACAATACTTTAACTACGATTAGAAATAGATAATATGAATGCGGAAATGATCTTAAATTTAGTGATAGCATCCTTACTTTCTGCTATTCTTTATGTTATTTTAAAATATTTTCAAGTTTTCAAAATCAACAATCTACAAGGACTTACCTTTAATTACGTGACAGCATCAAGTTTTGCTTTTTTTTCTAACTATGAAAAGAATGTTGGTTGTTTTAATCATTGCGAATCATTTCTACATTATGGTTTAGGGATTGGACTCTTATTCATTTTTGTATTTTATACGGCCGCATTAACTGCACAGCATGCAGGCATCACAGCCACATCCATTGCCGGCAAGATGTCGATGGTAATTCCCATCCTTTTTGGAATTTGGTATTTTGGAGATCAACTGACTCCATTACGAACTATAGGAATTTTTACAGCTTTAGGGGCTGTTTTACTCAGCACGATCAAGAAAAGAAAAGTGGCCGAGGAAGCACATCATGGAAAACTAATTCTCTTACTTCCCTTGCTTTTATTTATTGGAAGCGGCTTGGTGGATACCACGATTAAACTTTCGGAGCACTACATAATTACATCAGAAAACCAAGATTTATTCCTCACCTATTTATTTGGATCTGCTGGAATTTTAGGTTGTATAGGTTCACTTTATAATCGCTTTGCGAAAAAGGTTAAATTCGAATGGAAAAATATTTTTGCTGGAGTGATCTTAGGAGTCGTCAATTATTACTCCTTGGTATTTCTCATTCGCTTTTTGGGTAGTCCGGGCTTAGAAAGCTCCATTGCATTTGCCATGACTAACGTTTTGGTTGTAATCTTTTCTACTTTATTTGGTATTATAATATTCAAAGAAAAATTGAGCAAAATGAATGCGGCAGGAATTGCATTGGCCATTACAAGTATTATCATTTTGGCTTACTGATGTTGTTTGACGATCACTATATCACCATTGAAGAAATCTGCATTGCTGAATTAAAAGATCGTGGAAGTAAATTTATTGGCATCGCCCATCCCATCAAGGAAGAAAAAGATGTGAAGGAAATCCTTCAGAAAATAAAGAAAGAACATTCGCAAGCGAATCATCATTGTTATGCTTTCCGATTGGGTCCTGATCCAACTGCTTTTCGTTTTAGCGATGATAGAGAACCATCGGGATCGGCAGGAAAACCAATTTTAGGTGCGATTCAATCCCGTCAATTGAGTGATGTATTGATAGTAGTAGTTCGCTATTTTGGCGGAACGCTTTTAGGTGTACCTGGACTCATCAGTGCCTATCGAGGTGCAGCACAAGCAGCATTAGAAAATGCAAAAACAAAAGATAGAACCATCAACTTCAAATACGAAATTGAATTTCCTTTTGAAATCACCAACGATGTTTATCAATTTTTACGTAGCTTTCCGACCGAAATAAAATCACAGAAATTTGAAGCGCCTTGCAAAATTATTTTCGAACTCCGGAAAAGTATTGCACCACATTTAGAAAATAAAATCAAGGAGCATCCAACCTTAAGTCATTTAGCAACATTAACCCCCATTTAATATGCAATTACTAAGACGTTTATGCAGTATCCAAGCAACATCTGGAAATGAAGCGAAGATTCAGGAACATCTTTTAAATTACATTCAAACAGAAAAGAAAAACTGGAAAGTGAAACCAGAAATTATTCATGGTGATTTATTTCAACATTGTATTATTTTAGTTTTTGGAAAACCACGTACAGCGGTTTATGCTCATATTGATAATATTGGATTTCAAGTTCGCTATGAAAATCAATTAGTAAAAATTGGTGGACCTAGAACTATCAGTGGATATAAATTGGTAGGTAACGATTCGCAAGGAAATATTGAATGCGAACTCAAAGTTGACGATGAGAACAATGCGCTCACTTATATTTTCGACCGAGCAATTGATCGCGGTACACCTTTAAGTTTCAAACCCAATTTTAGAGAAGACAGTCAATATGTTCAAAGTTGTTATTTAGATAATCGCTTAGGCATGTACAATGTTCTCAAACTAGCAGAAAACTTAGAAAACGGAGTTATTGTTTTTTCTTGCTGGGAAGAGCATGGTGGCGGATCGGTTCCTTTCATAGCAAAATATTTATGGGAAAGATTTGAATTGAAGCAAGCGCTCATTAGCGACATCACTTGGGTAACCGAGGGCGTTCATCATGGAAAAGGAGTTGCAGTTTCCATTCGCGATTCTGGCATTCCACGCAGAGTTTATGTCGATAAAATCGCGAGTATACTTCAACAACATGAAATTCCATATCAGTTAGAAGTTGAATCTTCCGGTGGATCTGATGGTAATGAATTACAAAAGCAGCCCTACCCTATTGACTGGTGCTTTGTAGGTGCTCCAGAAGATTTGGTTCATACGCCAGATGAGAAAGTGCATAAGTCGGATATCGAATCCATGCTAAAAGCTTATCGTATTTTAATGGACGCGCTTTAAGTAAAATAAGGTTTTAACTTTTCTAATAATTCATCAGGAGCTTTACACGGCTTTCCGGATTCCTTATTAATGAAGACGAGCGTAGTTTCTGCTTCATTCCGCTTTTGCCCATCCTCACCAAAAATTTCGTAGGCAAAAGTTATTTTTACAGCCGGAAGCTGGACAATTTTTGTTTTGATGATCAACAAGTCGTCGTAAAAAGCTGGTTTAAAATACCGAACTTTATAATCGAGAACAGGCAATAAATATCCTTCATCTTCCATTCTGAGATAAGGCATTCCAAGATCACGCAGCGCCTCAACACGAGCTACTTCAAAATAGGAAGCGTAATTCCCGTAATATACATAACCCATTCGATCTGTCTCTGAATAACGAACCCTTACTTTGGTTTCTGAAGTGTACATAACCTTATTTTAAACGAAGATGCGAATTAATAAATATCATTTCAAATCTCATCTAAAAAAATAGAAATCTTCATACCTTTGTTCAATGCAAAAAAGGCATTACCTCACACTTCCCTTTAGTATCATCATTCTGCTTTTTTCGTGTAAACCTCAGGAGGCAAAATATCAAATTAAAACTTCACAGTATACATTTAACAAGGACAGCACCCAAAAAAATATTTCACCTACACTTGCATTCATTGAACCCTTTAGGGACAGTCTAAATAAAAACATGAACTTGCCTTTGGTGTATGCAACTCAAGCACTTACTAAAGAATTACCAGAAGGGAATTTAGGAAATTACTGCGCGGATGCCAGTTTACGACAAGCCATCATCAAGTGCAACCAGTTAAACTTAGAACTTCCCGACTTCTGTTTTCTCAATCATGGAGGCTTAAGAGCGCCATTGCCACAAGGAATAATTACCATCGGAAATGTTTTTGAATTGATGCCATTTGAAAATGAATTAGTATATTTGAAAGTGAGTAGCGCAACCGTTGATTCCATCTTAAAATGGATTGCGATAAAGGGAGGCGCTCCCATTGCTGGAATTAAATTTCAGATCAACAATAAAAAGGCAGAGCAAGTTATTATTCAAAATCAACCTTTTAAAAATGAGGTGCGCTATAAAATTATCACATCTGATTATTTAGCAAACGGTGGTGATGGACTTTATTTTTTGCAACAAGAAAAAGCCATTTCATTAGGAATAAAAGTACGTGATGCTTTTATACAAGATCTTCAAAATACAGGAAGTCGAAAGGATAGTTTAGCAGTACAAAAAGATGGAAGACTTATTAAAATTCAATAGAAGAAAATTTCTAGGAAGCTCAATAAAACTTGCTGCAGCATTAGGAATTTCTGGAATTCCGCTGGATGTTTTTGCGAACAGAGATCTCCAACAACTTACTATCTTGCATACTAATGATACCCATAGCCGAATAGATCCTTTTCCCGCTAACGATCCGAAATTTGCAGGCATGGGTGGAATTGCACAACGTTTAAATGTTATTGAAAAAATCAGAGCAGAACAATCACATGTTTTACTTTTAGACAGCGGAGATTTTTTTCAAGGAACACCTTACTTTAATATTTTTGGTGGAGAAATAGAATTAAAGTCCATGAGCGCATTGCGGTATGATGCAAGTACATTAGGCAATCACGACTTCGACAATGGTGATGAAGGGTTATCGAAACAACTTATTCATGCCAACTTTCCTATCCTCAATTCCAACTATAATTTAAGTAACTCCGCGTTGAGCGGAAAAATCGAAACCTACAAGATATTCCAAAAAGGAGTTATAAAAGTAGGGGTGTTTGGAGTCGGTATCGAATTAAAAGGATTAGTTGATGACCGCCTTGTCAAAAATATTTACTACCTTAACCCCGTTCAAAGTGCGAATCGTACTGCTGAACTACTTAAGAAGGAAATGAAATGTGATTTGGTTATCTGCCTCTCACATTTAGGATTAAAATATGAAGATTCCAAAATTTCAGACCTGAAATTAGCAGAACAAAGTTCTCATATTGATTTAATCCTTGGTGGTCACACCCATACCTTTTTAGATGATCCCTTAATAGTAAAAAATTCAATACAAAAAAATATGTTAATAGCACAAGTTGGGTGGGGAGGAATTAAGCTGGGCAGGATTGATTTTCTCTTTGAAAAAAGAACACAGAAAATCAGGCACTCCGCGTCTACAATAAAAATTACTACAAAGTCAAGCTAAATAAATTTTTTTTTAAAATATTTTTAAACAATATTTGCCGAATAGTAGAGAACTAAACCTTTTATTCACCAATTCGATCACGAATTACAAATGCCTAAGGCAGGTATGCAAAAAGAAAAAGATTCAGTATCCACGGATAAAACAAGCGAACAAGTATGGGAAAACTGTTTGAAGCTCATCCGCGACAACGTTAACCCCCAAAATTTTAAAACCTGGTTTGAGCCCATCCGAGCGGTTAAGTTGGATGCAAGTACATTAACTATAGAAGTACCAAGTCAATTCGTTTATGAATGGCTAGAAGAGCATTATATTGGCTTGTTGCGTAAGACCATCAAAAGAGAATTAGGAACAGAAGGTCGCTTAGAATACTCTATTTTAATGGAGAACGCTACTCAAACTACCAAGGCTTATACGGTTAAGTTACCAGCGAAAGGAAACAGCGGATTGAAGAATCCTTCGGTTACTATGCCTCAGCAAATTAGCGGAGGAATAAGAAATCCATTCATCATTCCAGGATTAAAAAAGATTGATATTGATCCACAGTTAAATTCAAATTATTCATTTGATAATTTAATAGAAGGTGATTGCAACCGACTTGCTCGTTCTGCTGGATATGCAGTAGCACAAAAGCCTGGAGGTACTTCATTTAATCCTCTATTAATTTATGGAAATGTAGGTCTTGGAAAAACCCATCTCGCCCATTCTATTGGCATTGAAATAAAAAACAATTTTCCCGAGAAAACAGTACTTTATGTTCCTAGTGAGAAATTCATGCTTCAATTCGTTGATTCTGTTAGGAACAATAGTCAAAACGACTTTGTACATTTCTATCAGATGATGGATGTATTGATCATTGATGATATTCAGTTTTTTGCAGGTAAAGAGAAAACTCAAGATGTATTCTTCCATATCTTCAACCATTTACATCAGAACAACAAGCAAATTATTTTAACTTGTGATAAAGCGCCTGTTGATTTACAAGGAATGGAGCAACGCTTGTTATCGCGATTCAAATGGGGTTTAGCTGCTGATTTACAAGTTCCAGATTTAGAAACGCGGATCGCAATTCTAAAAAAGAAGATGTACATTGATGGCATTGAACTACCAAATGAAATCAGCGAGTATATTGCATTGAGCATCACCAACAATATACGTGAGCTAGAAGGAGCTTTAATTTCGATAATTGCTCAATCTTCTCTCAATAAAAAGCCCATCACTTTAGAACTTGCCAAGCAAATGATTGACAAGTTTGTGAAGAATACAGTACATGAAATCTCAATTGATTACATCCAAAAAATTGTATGTGACTATTTTGAATTGGCATTAGAGATTTTAAAGTCAAAAACTCGTAAGAGAGAAGTAGTTCAAGCCCGTCAATTAGCCATGTACTTTAGTAAGCAGTTTACTAAGTCTTCATTATCAAATATCGGAATGCATTGTGGTGGAAAAGATCACGCTACCGTTTTACATGCTTGTCGTACGGTAAATAACCTGATGGATACGGATAAAAAATTCAAAGCTCAAGTTGTTGACTTGCAGAAGCGAATCAATCTTTCCAGATAAAAGGAATAAAAAATAAATATGGAGTCTCGGTCGTTGATCGGGACTTCTTTGCTTAAAACAAATAGAGAATGAAAATATTGATGGTTTGCCTAGGCAATATTTGCCGATCACCATTAGCTGAGGGGATTCTGAGGAAACATCTGGAATTGTTGCATCTACCCTACTCTATTGACTCCGCTGGCACCATTAACTACCATTCAGGATCGGCTCCTGATTCTAGAGCCATTCATGTTGCGGCAGACAATGGTATTGATATAAGTCGGTTAGCTTCCAGACAAGTGAGTAAAAGCGATTTTGAGAAATTCGATTACATCTTTGCTATGGATCGAAACAATTACAAAGACCTCATTTCTTTGTCGTCTCGAGAGCAACATAAACGCATACATTTATACTTGGATTTTGCTGGATTAGGACAGAAAGATGTGCCTGATCCTTACTATGGTAATAGGGAGAATTTTGAGGAAGTATTTGAGCTATTGGACAGAGCATCGCTCCAAGTATCCGCTAAACTATTGAAGAATAAGAATCTATAAGGAGTCCATTCCGAGAAAAACGCTTTTAACCGATTGAAAAATCTATTATCTTTGCCGTTCCGAAAAAATTAAAATTCTTCAAAGGAAATGTCTGCCAATAAGAAAGAAGGCTTTGAGATCGCCGAAAGTATCGACAAGGTTGAACATTATGTTCATGATAATAAAAAGAGCCTAAGCATTATTGGCGGTACCATTGTACTCGTTTTACTTGCTTACTTCGGCTACAATCAATTTATCGTAAAACCACAAGAAGAAGAAGCTCGTGAAAACATGTTTATTGCAGAGCAATATTTTGGACAAGACAGCATCAATTTAGCCATTGCTGGAGATGGTTCATATCCTGGATTTGAAGAGATCGTTGAAAATTACGGCTCATCACCTTCAGGAAACTTAGCGAATTACTATTTAGGAATGAGCTATTTGAAAAAAGGAGAATATGAAAAAGCAATTGAAGCATTAAAAAATTATGATGCAGAAGATGATATCACGGGTGCATTAGCATTAGGTGCTATTGGTGGGGCTTATATGGAGTTAGGAAATTTAGATGAATCCATCAGCTACTACAAAAAGGCTTCAGATTGGGACGAGAATAATTTCACTTGCCCAATTTTCATGAAAAAAACCGCTTTTGCCTATGAGCAAAAGAAAGAATACAGTGCCGCTTTAGATATTTACAATAAAATCAAGAAAGATTTTCCAATGAGTACTGAAGCAAGAGATATCGAAAAATACATTGGTCGTGCAGAATCGGCTATGGGAACAAGCAAATAATTCATGTCATCAGCACATCAATCATTATCTAATCTTCCTGAAAATTTACCCAATGCCGGACCTTATCAGTTCGGCATTGTTGTTTCCGAATGGAATGAAGAAATTACAGGCGCATTATTGCAAGGCGCTATAGAGGCCTTATCTTTAGCAGGGGCAAACGCTGAGAAAACAATAATCAAGTATGTTCCGGGAAGTTTCGAGTTAACTGCAGGAGCTTCACTCCTATTACAAAATAAAAATATTGATGCTATCATTTGTTTAGGCTGTGTAATACAAGGAGAAACACGCCATTTTGATTTTATATGTGATGCCGTTGCCCATGGAATTACACAACTTAGTATTCAATACAACAAACCTGTAATTTTTGGTGTACTCACGCCGAACACGATGCAACAAGCAATCGATCGAGCAGGAGGAAAATATGGAAACAAAGGTTTTGAAGTAGGAATTGCCGCCATTAAGATGGCGCACTTATTTAGCACTCAATAGTAGTCGATTGCCCTCGGGGTTTTCAAAAACAAATTTCGAGATTACTTCGAACAGCTCCTTTGATGCAAAAGGTTTCCCGATATGCGCATTCATTCCAACAAACAAACTTTTATCAATATCCTCTTTAAATACATTCGCAGAAACACCAATTACGGGTACATCAATATTTAATTTTTGTCGGATGATTATACTTGCTTGATGTCCATCCATCACTGGCATTTGAATATCCATGAATACGGCATCAAATTTTTCATTGCAAAGAGTATCAATTGCCAATTTTCCATTCTCCACTACCACCACTTCGCAGTTCATCGCATCTAATACCTTCTTGATTAGAATTTGGTTAATTTGATTATCCTCGGCTACCAATATTCGCAATCTTTTTTCAAACACAAAGAATTCTGATTTCTTGGAGGTAGACATTGACACTTTGCCAAAACCGCGTTTCACTTTGATAGTAAACCAAAAA
>CAIXTT010000111.1 GCA_903922455.1 uncultured Bacteroidota bacterium
GATACGAATACGCGAACTAACTAATCATCAAAAAACTCTTTCTCCCGCAATATGAGTTTGGAGAACTTTTATTTTGAAGAGTTCTTTTTCGTCGGCTTGCATGAGATCTTTTTCGAGGATAACGAAATCAGCATCCTTTCCTTTTTCTATACTACCTCTATAACTTTCTTCAAATCCTGCATAAGCCGCCCAAATGGTCATGGCTTTTAATGCTTCTTCGCGAGTGAGTGCATTTTCCATTTGGAATCCATTCTCGGGAAAATTATTTTGGTCTTTTCTGGATACTGCAGCATAAAATCCAAAGATTGGATTAATCGCTTCCACCGGAAAGTCAGATCCAGCAGCGATTATACCGCGCTCATTCAATAATTTTTTGTACGCATAAGCTGTTTTTATTCGCTCCTCTCCTACTCTATCTTTTGCCCAATACATATCGCTGGTGGCATGCGTAGGTTGCACCGAAGGAATGATGGAATATTGAGAGAACAAACCAAAATCATCAGGCGATAAAACTTGCGCATGCTCGATGCGCCAACGCAAATCATTTTTGCCTTTCAATACTTCCCCATAAATTTTTAATAGGAGACGATTAGCAGAATCACCAATACAATGCGTATTCATTTGAAAACCGATTTCTTTTGCTTGTTGAGCAGCATAGATGATTGAATCGACGGTCGACAATAAAAAACCTGAATGATCGGGCATGTCGGCATACGGATGCAATAAACAGGCACCTCTAGATCCGAGTGCTCCATCGGCATACAACTTAAACGACTGTACATTTAAACGATCGGAATGATATTTACCATGCTTTTTATAATACTCCAGATTGTTCTTTGTAAAACTCACCATAGCATTCATCCGCATCTTTAATTGATTTGCTTTCTGCAAACTATCAATTAATAAAATAGTGCTTACATCTAAGCCTGCATCGGTAACACTGGTGAGTCCTACTTCAAAACAATTTTTTTGCGCAGCTAATAATGCTTCAATTAAATCTGCATTTTGAGGAGTAGGGATTTTTAATTTTACGAAATCAACAGCGTTATCGATCAGCAATCCGGTCAATTTTCCATCCTTCTTCAAAATCTCTCCACCTACTACAGTTGTATTCTCATTCACTTGACATTGATCCAATGCCTTTTGATTTACCAAAGCAGCGTGTCCATCTATGCGCATTAGAAAAACAGGAACATCTGGAAAAAGTGAATCTAATTTGTCTTTAACAGGAAAGGATTTATCCGTCCAATCATTTTGATCCCATCCTCTAGCGAACACCCAACCCATGAATCGGCGATCTTTATATTTCACAAGCGTATCAACAATTTCATCAAATGATTTTGTTCCGATGAGCCAAGTTTTTTTTAAGTCGACGCCATAACCATAAAAATGACAATGGGCATCATAAAATCCAGGATACATAAACTGTCCTTTCAAATCAATTTTTTCGGTGGCATCCATCTTCAACAAATCGGATGAAGAACCTGTGGCTACTATTTTTCCATCTTTAATAGCAATGGCTTCAACAATAGAGAACGCACTATCGACAGTATAAATTTTTGCATTATAATAAATCGCATCTACTTTTAGAGAGGAACTACATCCCATCCAACCGAAACTGATTACACAAATGAAATAAAATAATTTTTGCATTTCTACTTTTTATTAATGTAAACGGAATTCGCTTGAGCAAGCGGTGTAATCACAATATCATTTAAATTTACGTGCGGAGGTCGACTCGCAGCGAACCAAACTACATCAGCGATATCCTTTGCTTGCAAGGGATCAAAGCCTTTATAAATCGACTTCGCTTTCTCGGCATCGCCTTTAAATCGCACCAATGAAAATTCAGTTTCGGCAGCTCCTGGATTTACGGCAGTGACCTTGATACCATGCGGTAATAAATCAATGCGCATCGACTTTGTAATGGCATCTACAGCGAATTTAGATCCGCAGTACACATTGCCATAAGCATATGCATCCTTCCCAGCGGTAGAACCAATATTAATCACATGACCGCGCTTTCTCTCTATCATCCAAGGAAGAATCGTTCTACTTACATACAACAATCCTTTCACGTTCGTATCAATCATCTTTTCCCAATCGTCGATATCGCCATCATAGATTGCAGACATTCCTGAGGCAAGTCCTGCATTATTTACCAATACATCAATCTCCTTCCAGAAATGAGGCAAAGCATCTAATTCAATCTTTACGGCTTTACGATCGCGAACATCAAAACAAAGTGAATACACTTTCGTTTCGTAAGTATCGAGGATGATGTGTTCTAATTCCTCTAACTTTTCTTTTCTGCGACCTGTAATAATCACATCCCAACCATGTTCGGCAAATTTCAATGCGGTGGCTCTTCCAAAACCGGAACTAGCCCCTGTAATTAATGCAATCATAATGTTTCTTTTTTTATATACTGCTTCGTTTATAAGATAGTTGACATATATTGCTTTTGATAAGACACAACCCTATGAGGTCATTGAATGTAGTACCAACTTCGCAGTACAAAGTAGGCAACAAAAATAATCAAAATACAGTGATGTATAACCAGACGTAACAGTCGCACTACGAGACCGTTAAAACCTAAAGTTTTCTGTTTTAAACCATTTATAAGTACTTAATAGTCCTAACAATCATAAATCTATTTATACCAAGTTTAGAACTAACACTGACTTGTACTGAATTTATATTACATAAATTAGGACGATTTAGCTCTTCGGATATCCGCTATATAAATTTTAGTTTTAAATTAAGATTCTAGTCCTATTTTACTTGTTACTTTCTTTTACGTGAAAAGAAAGTAACCAAAGAAAGCACGCCACCCAACACCAACCAATTTTTGCGGTTTCTGCTTTCTACTTTCTTTCGCAACCACTGAACAATCTTTTGTGCTATCTCTTTTCTTCATCGGTTCAGCTAAAATCGGTTCGCGCTGTTGCGTGGACGGCCAGCCGCACCATTCCGAACGAAATTACTGTTTATTAAAATTTATTGCTCGAATTATGCTTCCATTTATGTATAAATAATTGGACTAAACACAATGTATAAACTGTATTATATCTCTTATCCGATGTTTCTCTTATGCAACAAACTGTTCTTATAGCCATACGTGAAGTACAAAATGAGACCGATGATCAACCAAATTCCGAAACCTAACCATTGATGAAAGTGAATTTGTGCCATCAAATACAGACAAGAAAGAATTCCAAACACGGGGATAACCGAAAGATTTCTAAGGAAACTATACACCGCCATCAAGGCAAACACCAGGAAGAATATAAAGTTTGGAATAGATTCTACATTCACAAAAGGATTTACAAAATCATGGATCCATTGTTTCTGAAATAGCACCAGCCAACACATCGTGATGATGAAAAGTGTGGGCACTAACCATTTTCCATTGAGGTATGGAACCTTAAATTTACGAGGTAAATCGGTTTGCGTTTGCAACATCAACACACCACCACAAACCAAAATAAAGGCAAACAAAGTTCCTATCGAACATAAATCAGTTACCGTATTCATGTCAATAAAAAAGAGAGGGATTCCAACGAGTAATCCCGTTACGATTGTAGCAAACGAAGGTGTACCATACTTAGGATGAATTTTAGAAAACTTTTTAGGTAATAATCCATCACGGCTCATGCTCATCCAAATTCGGGGTTGACCCAATTGAAAAACGAGCATCACACTTGCCATAGCAAATACGGCACTCACGGCGATGATGCTACTCATCCAATTTAATCCGCGATAACCAAATACGAAAGCCAGCGGATCTTCCACTCTCAATTCTTTATAGTTTACCATTCCGGTAAGAATTAATGCAATTAACACATAAAGAATAGTACATATAATAATTGCATTGAACATTCCCTTTGGCAAATCGCGTTGCGGATTATGGCATTCTTCAGCAGTAGTAGAAATAGCATCAAAACCGATGTATGCAAAAAAGACACCCGAAACTCCTGCTAAGACGCCGACCCATCCTTCAGGTAAAAACGGATCCCAATTTTCTGGATCTACATAAAAAGCGCCAACAGCAATTACTAAAAATACAGCGAGAAGTTTTACCATAACCATTACATTACTCGCATTTCTCGACTCCTTCATTCCACGATACACCAACCAAGTAATTAAAATATTAATGACCAAGGCTGGAATATCCATGATTATTTTAAGACTTCCCAACTGCGGAGCCGATAACCATGCTTGAACGCCTTCCGATTTTACTGTTGTTAAATCTACTCCTGAATTTTGTGCTTCGACGAATGCCCGCTTCGCAGAAAAATAATCGATTCCCGACCAAGCAGGAAGAATAATTCCATCTGCAAAACCCAGTGCAGGAATTTTAATGTGACTTAATAACGTAGCGAAATAACTCGACCAAGAAATAGCAACAACAATATTTCCGATGGCATATTCCATGATCAATGCCCATCCGATGATCCAAGCAAACAACTCCCCGAAGGCCACATAAGAATACGTATATGCAGAACCGCTAACAGGAACTAAACTTGCAAACTCTGCATAGCAAAAAGCCGCAAATCCGCAGGCGATGGCTGTGAAAACAAAAAGAAACACAACACCAGGTCCACCAGCAGCAGAAGCATTTCCGATGGTACTAAAAATTCCAGCTCCAATAATAGCAGCAATTCCAAGGGCAGTAAGATCAACTACACGAAGATGTTTTTTAAGACCGCCGTGGCTTTCTGATTCACCAGCTTCAATTTGCTTTAAGATTTGACTTATGCTTTTTCGTCGAAAAAGTTTCATGGGCTGTATTTTCTTTTATGCAAAGTAAATAGAAAAAATCAAATAGAAGGGTCGGAGGCGGAATTTACATTCCTTGAATACAAAAAAGTCAAGGCTGATAATACCATCAACAACAAACCCGGCATCCGATATCGAATCAAGCTCCCAATGACTGGAGTCGTGAAAGAACTAATAATTACGATTACCAATCCGGCGATAAGGGCTATAACCATTTCAGGAGGGATACTATTTCCATTCCGTTTAAATTTATAAAGTATGGTTACGGCCATCACTGGAAAAATAAAATTTTCAAGCGAGAGTGGAAAATAGAACCATTTAGCCAATTGCCATGGCCAAGGCTGAAACATTCCATAACAAAATGCTTCCGGAATATGCATCAGAAAACTTAGGGGATTTGGTGCAAAAGAAAGAGGATGAATGAGACTACCGGAGTTCATAAAAACCGCAAAGCGCCACATATTTCTTTGTTGACCAAAAAGAAGATCGGGTAAATTAAATGACAACACAATTTCACCAACAATTAAGACGATCATCAAGGATACCGCGTAAGAAAGTGTAATCAATGCCACTGATTTTTTCATCTTTGGAAGAAATGCCCATATCAACATTCCTGGCAAGAATGCAAGCAACCAAAATGATTTGACAAGTAAAAAACAGAAAACGAAAATTAAAAACTTAAAGAAATTAATAAAGCTTCTTTCATCATTCCACAACTGAAAACATCTTAATGTCATTCCCATAGCAAAGATCAACAAGGGCTCCTTCATAATTGCGGAAGACCAAATAAAAACATTGGGTAAAAATAAAAGGAGCATTGCAAATTGATAAAATGTACTCGACTGAATTCTTTGATGAGTGATGAACTTAATTAATGCAATCATTCCCATCACACAAAATACATTCGACCATAGAAGGTGAATCCATGCATTTCCATTAGAAAACAATCGGATCAATGCATGAAATCGAACTACCGAACGAGCGTCATTATATTGATTTGAATAACCACTCGTAAACCAGGACGTTAAATGAGAATAAAATTCACGAATGGATTCGGTTGGAACATCCAAACCAACTATCATTCTTAAAAAATATAAAGGATTCTGCTCAAACAAAATATAAAATTGATTTGCATCCGACAAATAACCTTGCATATCACCACCTTGATACGTTGCTAAATAATAGCGAGCTATAAAATATCCACCAATAACTTTTAGCAAAAGAATTACGGGTACTAATCCCTTTGAAATTCCATCTAACCGCAACCATGGAGTACGTGAAAAAATAAAATACACCAAGATGATATGCAAGATGAGAAGGAACATGCTTATCTCTTATTTGAATAAAACCATTTGAACTGGGCACCGCTCATCCATTTGTGATAAGAAAAGAAAGTGAGTGGAAAGAGGAAGAATGGAAGTCCGGGAACTTTATATCGAACTAATGCCCCAATGATTGGCGTTACCCATCCTGATAAAATAAAAATGGTACAACCAAAAATAAAAAATGCAGAAACCAACATTAAATTGGGTGATCCTTTCTGCTTTTTCAAACTAAACAATAGATATAAAATAATAAATAGTATGAGGAAATTTTCCAACACCGAAAACCACATCAAAATATTATGAGCATGTTGTGGCATTGGCAAAAACAAGGTTCGAAGAAAAGCGCTCGGCGCTTCCATAATTAAACTTGTCCATGTAGGTTCTAATCGTGTAACCTCAATTACACTTTGCGCATTTTCACGATCTGCCACAAAATAAAATTCAGCTTGCTTTTTTGCAATCATTGAGGGCACTTCCTTCCCAATTAAAACCGGAGCCATTCCACCCAGGAGTAAAAAATAAAAACTAAAAAAGAAAATCATAAACAAGAAAGAAATCTTCTTTCGATAATGACTAATCACCCAAATTAACAAAACAGGAAAAATCAGAAATAACACGTAAGCCTTTACCGTCAATAAAATCATCATGGTAATAATCATAAATGAAATTCGCTTTCCAGAAAAATCATTCATCTTTAATGCTTGTGAAATTTGATACATCAAAACTCCCAATGCAAAAATTAAAAATGCTTCTTTGATCATTCCAGATGTCCATAGCAACGTGGATGGCAATAAAAAAATAATGACCATCAACAAAAGCGATTTTCCTTTTATCAATTCGTTTGCTATTCTAAATATCCCAGTTAATCCAAGCATCGCTAAAAAACACATCACCACGGCATGTGGAAAATAAGTGCCCATGGAAAAAAGTCGCAAAAAAGCATTAATCCGGATCATAGTGCGGCTATCATTAAAGATCAAATCGGTGTTATACCAATTTTTCATAACATCATAATAAGGCACAATTTCCGGTGCCCGACCATCAATTCCAGTGAGCATTCTGAAGAAATCCCAGGGGGTTGAAAAGAGGGTGTTATAAATTACTTCAGAATCGTCATAATATCGGAAAATATCGGCATACGCACGATCTTTATAATATTGAGTATAAATTACATATAATGCCAAAGCGGCAATAATTTTAATTATAAACAATCCTTTAAAAACGGAAATGGAAATTCCTTCAATTTGGAATATCTTCCATTTGCCAATCAAGTATATAGCGAAGAAAATGGTGGCTAGCGTTAAAGCGAGTTCAAGCATATCGTCAAAGATAAAATAATACGAGCATAGAAGTAAACATCCTATTTTTGCAAAAGAAAATTAAGAATGAAAAAGGGTTCACGACTTTACTCTTTCATTCTTAATTACATCCATAAAAAAACAAACTATGTCGCTTGCTACAGAAGAATTAACAACCGTTGAAACCGCGAAGAAACTAGGTCTATTGCCTGATGAATTTGCTAAAATCAAAGAAATTTTAGGTCGTCTTCCCAATTTCACGGAGCTCAGTATTTTTTCGGTGATGTGGTCGGAGCACTGCTCTTATAAGAATTCGATTACTTGGTTAAAAACGCTGCCGAAAGAAGGCCCGCATATGTTAGCAAAGGCTGGCGAAGAGAATGCCGGCTTGGTCGCTATTGGAGATGGATTAGCTTGTGCATTTAAAATTGAATCGCATAATCACCCTTCTGCCATTGAACCTTATCAAGGTGCTGCCACGGGAGTTGGTGGAATCAATCGTGATATTTTTACGATGGGCGCTCGTCCAATCGCTCAATTAAATTCGTTGCGTTTTGGTAATCCAAATTTAGCAAAGACACAATGGTTGATGCGCGGCGTAGTAAAAGGAATTGGTGATTACGGAAATGCATTTGGTGTACCTACCGTAGGCGGCGAAGTATTTTTTGATGATTCGTTCAATGTAAATATTTTGGTGAATGCGATGTCGGTGGGAATTGTGAAAGAAGGTGAAACGGTTTCTGCCATTTCCTATGGAGCCGGAAATCCAGTTTATATTGTTGGATCATCTACTGGTAAAGATGGTATTCACGGTGCTACTTTTGCATCGGGCGACTTACACGCTGATTCGCAGGATGACTTACCTTCTGTTCAAGTAGGTGATCCGTTTATGGAAAAACTTTTATTAGAAGCCACTTTAGAAATTATTAAGACCGGTGCTGTAGTTGGCATGCAAGACATGGGCGCTGCGGGAATTATTTGTTCTACGAGTGAGATGTCCGCAAAAGGTAAGCATGGAATGAATATTTGGCTTGATAAAGTTCCTACTAGACAAGCGAACATGAAAGGATGGGAAATTTTGTTGAGTGAATCACAAGAACGCATGTTAGTTGTTGTGAAGAAAGGTGAAGAGAAAGCGGTCGAAGAAATTTTCAAAAAGTGGGATTTGAACTGCACACAGATTGGTGAAGTAATAGAAGGAGAAAGATTGCATTTCTTTATGGGTGATGAGCAGTTAGCCGATGTTCCTGCTGATGCATTAGTATTAGGAGGTGGAGCACCTATTTATGAAAGAGAATACGTGGAACCTACTTACATAAAGAAGAACAAAGCTTTTGACATTAATTCAGTAAAAGATATTACGGATATGCCTGCCGTAATGATGCACCTTGCATCGCATCCTAATATTGCTTCTAAACGTTGGGTGTATACGCAATACGATTCGATGGTAGGAACGATAAACATGACTACTAATCGTCCGAGTGATGCGGCTATCATCGATGTACGTGGAACCAAGAAAGGTTTAGCTTTAACAGTAGACTGTAACTCTCGTTATGTTTACAGTGATCCAGAACAAGGATGTGCGATTGCGGTGGCTGAAGCGGCTCGCAATATTGTTTGCTCTGGCGGAATTCCATCAGCAGTGACTAACTGTTTGAATTTTGGAAATCCATATAATCCGGAAGTATATTGGCAGTTTGTGCATGCGATAAAAGGAATGTCGAAAGCGTGCTTAAAATTCGAGACTCCAGTAACAGGTGGAAATGTAAGTTTTTACAATCAATCGAAAAACGAACATGGCGAAGTTCCTGTTTTCCCTACTCCTACTATTGGAATGGTGGGTATTGTACCTGACAAGAATAAATCCATGGGATTGAATTTTAAAAACGAAGGTGATGTATTGTTCATGCTTGGTGCCTCTCAGGATGATATCAGCGCTTCTGAATATTTATATTCTTATTGTGGAGTGAAAAATAGTCCAGCACCTTATTTTGATTTAGACGTGGAATATCAAGTGCAAGATCTCGTTAAAAAATTGATTGCATCGAAATTGATTGAAAGTGCACACGATATTTCTGATGGTGGATTATTTATTTGCTTACTAGAATCGGCGATGGCTGGAAATTTAGGATTCAAAATCGATACCGACGAAGATTTCAGAAAAGATGCATTTCTTTTTGGTGAAGCACAAAGCCGTGTCATTGTAAGTGTACATCCTGATCAGTTGGATGCCTTTGTGGAGATGATTGCCGAGACTGAAGTTGACTTTACTAACTTAGGAGAAGTGAGAGGAAATGAAGTCGTGATTGATGAAAAATCCTATGGTACAGTAGATTCGTATTGTGTAAAATACGATTCGGCTATTGGAGATTTGATGGCGAATTAATCTAATTTTTTTTGGCGGGGTTGGATGTACAAATAAAAAATTGCAACCAACAAAATTCCTAAACTAAAAAATACGATTGAAATAGGTCGGAGTGTATCATCAAAGAAGAATTCACCGATCATCCAAATTGAATTGGCGCTAATCCAACAGACAATGGCTAGGTTATGATAGAGCTCGGCTATCGATTTTCTATGGAGCCAACTAATATGGATGGCTACGAGAACGGTAGGAAAGATCATGATAAGACCAGGTATTTTAAAATCCATGACCCAACAAGCATCTTTCACCAGCCAAAAGACAATATGTAGGTTTTCGTATGCGCGTAGGTTTTTTATGGCCATCAATACAAAACTAAAGAATTAATTGGCATTTTTTTCTCGAGAAGGCTGCGCTCCGATAAATTTTCTCGCAGAGGCGCAGGGGCGCTAAGGCTGAGCTGCGATAAATTTTCTCGCAGAGGCGCAGAGGCGCTAAGGCTGAGCTGCGATAAATTTTCTTTCTAAGGCGCTAAGGCTACTCTATACTAAGTTTTCGTACAAGAAACTTTGCGGCTCTGCGCCTCTGCGAGAAATTTTCCGTACTAGGCGCGAAGGCTACTCTATACTAAGTTTTCGTACAAGAAACTTTGCGGCTCTGCGCCTCTGCGAGAAATTTTCCGTAC
>CAIXTT010000112.1 GCA_903922455.1 uncultured Bacteroidota bacterium
AGACCTTTATGGTATTGCAATAACAACTCCTTGTCGATACGCGGATACTTTCCATACAATCCATCCACATAACCGAGAGAACATAGTTTAATCAAATTACTATATCCTTCTGCATTCTTTGCCAACATTAATTGATGATAGCGCACATCTCTTTCTTCCCGCGTAAATTGACGCTTGTGACGATCTTCCACCATGTAAAACTCACAACCTACAATGGGTTTGATGGTATTCGGATTTTCCTTGGTATTATACTTTGAAGCTTCGGCCACAAACTTAAAAGCCCCAAACATATTTCCATGGTCGGTGATGGCCAGTGCGGGCATGTTATCGCCTACTGCTTTTTTATAAAGCGTAGCGATATCGGCTGCTCCGTCGAGCAGTGAGAATTGGGTATGTACGTGCAGGTGGGAAAACTTAGTCATAGGGTGTCTACAAAATTAAAAAGCTACACGACTTTCTTGGCTTCATTTAAGCACTAAATCCTTAAATGATTCTACCTGAGCACTCGAAACTTACCAACATTCAAAAGAGATGTTTTTTGAAAATAAATTTACCTTTCAAAACCAAATACTTAATTCGATTTCAAGATAAATAGGAATAGAGCAATAAAAAAATAGTGTATATCGATATTAAGAAAAAAAGAAAAGGCCCTTCTCACAAGAAGTGCCCTTTCTCAATTTTACGTAAGATACATTTTATTGGACCATAGGCTTCATTGTTTGATTATTTAGTTATTATTAATTCGTTTTCGCTTTGAATACATTACAATGATATGACGGGTTTAGAAGTCTGATTTAGCAAAAACGAGATATTTCTTACATCTTTGCGGTAAGATTATGAAAACAACCCCTCTACTCCTCAGCGTATTTCTCTGCTTTTTTGCTTCCCTCTCAAAAAGTCAATCTCACTCGATTAACTCAGTTAAAAGTGAATCCGTTTCTTATCCTGAAGTGATTGCACAATACCAAGAACTGACGAATAAATATGCATCCGCTCAACTCATTGAATATGGATTTGCCGATGGAGGTAAACCCATTCATCTTTTTGTGATCAGTCCTGATAAGATTTTCAATATTGATTCTTTGAAAAAAATCGGATATACCATCCTACTCATCAATAATGGAATTCATCCAGGTGAACCTGATGGAATCATGGCGAGTTTACGATTATCGCAGGATTTATTAGCGGGAAAAGAAATCCTTCCTAAAAAAGTAATTGTATGCATCATTCCAATTTATAATATAGATGGCGCTTTAGAAACATCTTTGTTTTTTAGGTCGGGGCAAAATGGTCCAGACGTAGTTGGATTTAGAGGCAATGCGCGACATTTAGATCTCAACCGCGATTTTATTAAATGCGACTCAGAAAATGCCAAAACTTTTACTAAAATTTATAGAGCTTGGGATCCTGATGTATTTATCGACACGCATGTTAGTGATGGGGCCGACTATCAATATGTGATGACGCTCATCGACTCACAAAAAGATAAATTACATCCAACAGTAAGCAAAGTAATGCAGGAAAAAGTGCTTCCCTATCTCTATAAAGAAATGGAAAAATGTGGATTTCCGATGATTCCTTATGTTAATGTTTGGGGCGAGAGTCCAGAGAACGGAATGACTGGATTTTTAGAATCACCCCGTTTTGCATCAGGATACAGCGCTCTCTACAATGCTTTTCCTTTCGTAACGGAAACGCATATGTTAAAACCATTTGCTCAACGCACTGAAAGCACTTATCAATTTTTAAAAATATCTATTCGTTTGTGTGAAGCTCATGGAACGGAGATGCGAGCCGCTCGCAAAAAAGCAAATGCGATGACGGCGAACGAACAAAAAGATTTTCCATTACAGTGGAAATTAGATTCAAGTTATGTGGATAGCCTTTACTTTTTAGGATATAAATCCATCGTCAAAAAAAGTGAAGTCACACAACGCGATATTCTTTCTTTTGATCAACAACAACCTTATGCAAAAAATGTAGCCTATTACAACACCTATAAAAGTGTATTGAATGTACAAAAACCAACTGCTTATTTAATTCCGCAAGCATGGCATGAAGTGATAGAACGCTTACAACTCAATCAAATTGAAATGCAACAATTGAAGAGAGACACGACTTTGAAAGTAGCAGTGTATTATATCAAGAATTACAACACTGGTAAAACGGCTTACGAGGGGCATTATTTACACAACCAAGTAAGTTTGAAAAACGATACGCAATTGATTCAATTTTTTAAAGGAGATTATTTAATTTATTGTAATCAGTCGAGCAATCGTTACATCGTTGAAACCTTAGAACCACAAGCTGTGGATGCATTTTTTGCATGGAATTTCTTTGATGGAATTTTGCAACAGAAAGAATGGTTTTCCGATTATTTATGGGATGATGTAGCTCAGGAAATTTTAAAAGAGAATCCAACCTTAAAAGCAGAATTCGAAAATAAAAGAGCCAATGACTCCACTTTTTCATCCAGTTCATGGGCCATGTACAGTTGGATTTTTGAGCGCTCTAAATGGTATGAGCCTAGCCATTTGCGCTACCCAGTTTACCGATTAGACCGTAAAATTCCCGATTCTATACTCATTCCAGTGTCTAATAAAATTTCAAATCACTGAAATTCAGAGAAATAGTAGTATATATGCTTGTTTGAGTCCACAACAGGACTAGCTCAACCAACATCTTAATTTAATGTGAATTTGCAGGGTAAATTATGCTAAGTTAAATTTGGGCTGAGCTATTTTTTTTCGCATCTTTGCGCCCCCTTCATGCGGAGAATGCGGGGGGATTAAAAAAACCAAATAATTATATGCCAACAAAAATTAGATTACAACGTCATGGAAAGAAGGGCAAACCTTATTTCCATATTGTGGTGGCGGATGGTCGTGCTCCGAGAGATGGACGTTTCATCGAGAGAATTGGATCTTACAATCCGATTTCAAATCCTGCAACAATCGAGATTGATTCCGAGCGTGCAACGGATTGGATGATGAAAGGTGCTCAGCCGACTGACACGACCCGCGCTATCCTAAGTTACAAAGGTGTTTTATACCGTGTACACTTGAACAAAGGAGTTGCGAAAGGCAAGCTTACTCAAGAGCAAGCCGATGCTAAATTTGACCTCTGGATGCAAGAGAAGTCGAACAAGATTGATGCTAAAAAAGCAGGTCTTGCAAGCACTAAAGCAAAAACATTAGGTTCTCGTTTAGAGAATGAAGTGAAAGTAAACGCAGCACGCGTTGAAGCTAAAAGACAGAAAGAAGCAGAAGCAATGGCAGCCGCCACAGCAGCAGCATCTTCTCCAGTAGCTACCAACGATGAAGAAGCAGCTCCAGCAGAAGAGGGAGAAGCTCCAGCAGAAGCATAAATTTACTTCGCATAAAAAAAGGCTGTCGCTTCTTTGTGGCAGCCTTTTTATATTTTAGACATCCACGTTATGAATATTAATACTTATCCTGATCACTTCCATTTTGGCTACATCGTTCGCACACATGGTGTGAAGGGTGATTTTATTGTTGCGTTAGAATCGGATAGCCCCGACCGTTATAAAGCGCTGAAAGTAGTTTACCTTGAAATCGACGAGGTGTTGAAAGAATACAACGTAACAAAAATTTCCATCAAGGAAAAAGAGAGATCAGCGTATGTCCATCTTCAAGGTATTGAAGACATGACGACGGCTGAGAATTATTTGAAATTTCAATTGTACTTACCTCTTTCATCGTTACCAAAATTGAAGGGGAAGAAATTCTATTTTCACGAAGTGATGGGCTATACGGTAGTGGATAAAACGCTAGGAGCTTTGGGTCCTATTTGTTCCATTTTCGACAGAACAATTCAACCGGTTATTGAATTTGATTATCAAGAAAAGAAAGTATTGTTTCCCTTGCATCCGGATCTTTTGATTAAAGTAGATCGTGAAGCAAAAGAATTTCATGTTGATCTTCCGGAAGGGTTGGTAGAAATTTATTTGGAGTCGTAGAAAAAAATTTCTCGCAAATGCTGCGCGACGCTAAAGTTTCTCGCAACCCTCGGCAAGCTCAGGTTAAAAAGGCGCAAAGGCGCTAAGTCGAAAAAAATCTAAATTATTTCACCAGCACCAACTCGTACTCACCGTACTTCAAAAGATTGATGGATTTAGATTCGAAGCCACACGATTCACAAACGGGAGATAATACTATTTCTCTTCCTGAATTTAATAAAGATCGGAAACGAATATCACTGTTCCGTTTTATGTTTTCACTTTCTTCTAGAATGCAATTTACCACATCGTAGCCCATG
>CAIXTT010000113.1 GCA_903922455.1 uncultured Bacteroidota bacterium
ATGGCTGAAATTGTAAGAATGCCCAAGATGTCGGACACCATGACCGAAGGCGTATTAGTGAAATGGCATAAGAAAGTAGGTGATTCTGTAAAGAGCGGTGAGCTTGTTGCAGAAGTGGAGACAGACAAAGCCACGATGGAATTTGAATCGTACCAAGCCGGTACACTTTTATACCTTGGTGTTGAAGAAGGAAAAGCAATTCCGGTTGATGGTATTTTAGCAATCATGGGAAAACCCGCTGAAGATTTTAAAGATCTTTTAGCAGCTGCACAGAAAGAAGACGAAGCTAAGTTAGCACCCGCAGCAGCGGCTCCTGCTGAGCCTGTGGCGGCTACAAAACCTGCTTCACAAGCAAGTGCAAGCACTGTAGCAGCACCTCCTACTCCAACCATTTCAGCTCCCAGAGCACAAGAAATTGTTCACTCAGCCAATGGCGATGAGCGATTAAAAATATCTCCTTTAGCAAAACGCTTAGCAACTGAAAAAGGCATCGACTTCGGCATGTTGAAAGGATCAGGAGAACACGGTCGAATTGTTAAACGCGATATCGATTGGTTCAAACCGGGAAGTTTTGTGCAAGGATCTACTTTGTCGGCGAAAGCAGTAACCAAAGAAAGTTTTGAAGAAGTAACGGTGACGCAGATGAGAAAAACCATCGCACGTCGTTTAGCTGAAAGTAAATTTACAGCTCCTCACTTTTACCTCACTATGGATGTTGACATGGATGAAGTAGTTCGTGCTCGTGAAAGCATCAATCAAGTTACACAAGTTAAAATATCGTTCAATGATTTTGTGGTGAAAGCCGTTGCTACATCACTTCGTGAACATCCCGCAGTGAATTCAGCATGGTTGGGCGATCGCATTCGTTACAACCATCATATTCACATTGGTGTTGCTGTAGCTGTGGAAGATGGGCTTTTAGTTCCCGTAGTACGCTTTGCCGATAGCAAGTCGTTAAGTCAAATTGCGGTGGAAGTAAAAGAATTCGCAAAAAAAGCAAAAGACAAAAAACTACAACCACAAGACTGGGAAGGCAACACTTTTACCATTTCCAATTTAGGAATGTTCAATATTGAATCCTTTACAGCGATTATTAATCCGCCCGATGCATGCATTCTCGCCATTGGTGCCATCAAACAAATTCCAGTGGTAAAAAATGGAATGGTGCAACCCGGAAACGTCATGAAAGTAACGCTGAGTTGCGATCACCGTGTTGTGGATGGTGTTGTGGGATCTAAATTCTTAAACACCTTTAAAGCGCTATTAGAGAATCCGATTGTGATGTTGGGGCAAGGGAATATTTGATGTTGGATGTTGGATGTCTCAAGGCGTTTTTTTTACAATTCTTAATTCTGAATTGAACCATAAATCTTCTCCAACAAATTCTTATTCGCCTCCAAAATCACTTTTCGCTTGAAACTTAACTTAGGAGTCATTTCGCCTTTTTCGATGGACCATTCGCGAGGGAGAAGCTCGATGCATTTGATGGATTCGTAGGCGGCTAAACTTTTGTTTACGTTTTCTACTTCTTTCATGATGCGATTTTTAACTCTAGGGATTGCAATCAATTCTTCATGCGTCGCTGGAATGGGAATTTCTTTTCGTTCGCACCACTCTTTTAAAAATGCAAAACCAGGAACGATGAATGCCGCTGCAAATTTTTGATTTTCGCCAATTACCATGACTTGCTCTATAAAACGCGACTCCTTCAATTTATTTTCGATGGCTTGCGGAACGATGTATTTACCACCCGAAGTTTTGAAAATTTCTTTTTTTCGATCGGTGATTTTCAAATAAACTCCGGCCACAATTTCTCCGATGTCGCCGGTATGAAACCATCCTTCTTTATCGATGACTTCATCCGTCAGATCTTGGCGCTTGTAATAGCCTAACATCACATTGGGACCTTTGGTTAATATTTCTCCATCGTCGGCTATACGTATCGTTACTCGCTCGATGGTTTTTCCAACGGTACCAAACTTGAGTCCGCCGGGGTGTAAAGTGTTTACAGCAACCACAGGACTCGTTTCTGTTAATCCATATCCTTCTAAGATGGGAATTCCTGCCGCCCAAAAAATGCGAGCTAAGCGTGGTTGCAAGGCTGCACCGCCTGACACGGCGGCTTTCACTTTTCCACCGAGTGCTTCCTGCCATTTGCTAAAAATTAATTTGCGAGCGATTTTTAATTTAAAATCATAGATAGGTCCATTGGCTCCATTCGCCTCGTACTTCAATCCCAAATCAACTGCCCAGAAAAATAATTTTTTCTTTATTCCGGTCAATGCAGTTCCTTTTGCAATAATTCGATCGTATACTTTTTCAAAAAGTCGAGGAACACATCCAAACATTTCGGGTTCTACTTCTTTTAAATTTTCGGCAACCTTTTCAATACTCTCTGCATAATAAATTCCAACACCCAAATACATGTACAAATAACTTAGTACTCTTTCATACACGTGATTTAAAGGAAGAAAACTTAACGCCTTGCTATATTGAGTTACGGGAGCTAATGTTTGAGCTGCGATCAATTGAGAAATCATATTATCGTGCGACAACATCACTCCTTTTGGAAAACCAGTAGTTCCACTGGTATAAAGAATGGTGGCTAAATCAAATTGTCCAATGGTATCACAAATAGATTTTACTTGATCGGGATTTGGATGTTGTTTACCTAAATTGGCAATTTCCCTCCAATGTTTTTTACCGGCAATTTCATCAAAAGTAAAAACACCTTGAACACTTGGTACATCACCCAATACACCCTCCACTTTATCCAAAATATCTTTACTTGAAACGAAAACGAATTTTACATCCGCATCATTCAAAATAAACTTCAAATCACTTTCACTGATGGTAGGATAAATGGGAACATGAATGGCTCCCACCGACATCATTCCAAGATCCACATAATTCCATTCAGGTCGATTATTACTCAGCGTTGCGATTTTATCGCCTTTTTGTACGCCCATCTGCAAAAATCCATAGCTCATACTCTCAGCAGAATCAAGGAAGGAAGCCGTGCTCACCTTCACCCACTCGCCATTTACCTTGGCAGCAAGTGCATCGGGCTTTTGGGGATATAATTCACGATAGCGTTTTAATAAGTCGAAGATTCTAGTTACAGACATGGCAATAAATAATATAGCTTTAGGTCAAATATACATCACAATTAATTTTCGAAAATACAAAATATATTATAGCATATGCCATTCCATACACCACTCACTCAACTATTTGGACTCCGTACTCCCATCATCATGGCTCCTATGTTTTTGGTTTCGAACGAAGAAATGATGAAAAGTGCGATGATATTTGGTGCGATGGGAACTTTTCCAACCCTCAACTACAGAAAAAAAGGAGAGTTAGCCACTATTTTAAGTTCCTTAAATCACTATAAAACAGAAAATAATACGCCAGGCAATTACGGAGTCAATTTGATTGTCCAAAAAACAAATCCGCTGTATGCCGAACATTTAAAAATTTGTGTTGAACACAAAGTTCCATTTTACATTACGAGTTTAGGAAATCCAAAAGAAGTGATAGATGCTGCACACAGCTACGGCGGAAAAGTATTTTGTGATGTTACCAATTTAGAGCATGCTGCGAAATGTGCCTCCTTACATTGCGATGGATTCATAGCCGTTACACAAGGTGCCGGCGGACATGCAGGTCCTTATCCACAAAGTGTATTGATTCCAGCACTACATAAAGCATTTCCACATATTCCAGTGGTAGCTGCAGGAGGTATCGCCAACGGTGCAGGGATTCTCTCCTGTTTAAGTTTAGGTGCTGCAGGTGCAAGTATCGGTACTCGATTCATTGCATCTACTGAAGCAACGGTAAGTGATGCCTACAAAAATGCAATTGTTGATTCGGGGATGGAAGATATTATGATGAGTGATCGTTTATCGGGAACTCCTTGTGCCATCATTAGCACACCATATGCAAAAAAGATTGGTCCCACACAGAATTTCTTTGAACGTTGGATGAGCAAGAATCCAAGAACAAAAAAATACTTCAAAATGCTAATCCAATACAAAGGGATGACAAAATTTGAAGATGCTATTAAGCCTGGAAATTACAATAATTTATGGGCGGCTGGGCAAAGTGTAGCTCTTGTAGATGATATTATCTCTTGTGAAGCGATTCTACTTCGCTTAGAAAAAGAATTAGAGGAAGCCATGAAAACCCTTCAACAAAGCCATCAATAAAAATGAGGTTGAATTCCATCTTAGATAAAGCGAAAAATAACTCCTTCTATTTATTTCTATTGAATTTAGTTCTAAAAAGAATTATTCCTTATAACGCACCGCATCGTTTCAAAGTAGAAAAAGTATACGACGAAAGTTTAGAAGTTTCCATTCCTTTCATCAAAAAAAATAAAAACCATATCAATGGCATTCATGCTTGTGCCTTGGCTACATTATGTGAATATGTCAGTGGGTTAAGTTTAGCTAGAGCGCTGCCACCCGAATCTTATCGCCTCATCCTGCAAACTATTCATGTGGATTATCATTACCAAGGGAAAACAAAACTATTTGCTCGATTTGGGATTGATGAGCAAAAATTAAATGAAATAATATCATTATTAAAAGAAAATGACGCTGTCGTAAAAGAATATTCAGTTTCTATATTTGACATATCTGAAAATCATATTTGCACGGGAATAATTACGTGGCAGGTTAAGGAATGGTCTAAAGTGAATGTAAAAGCATAAGGATACGAATTACGAATCGATACGAATCGATACGAATATACGAATTACGAATCTACGAATTCGCTAA
>CAIXTT010000114.1 GCA_903922455.1 uncultured Bacteroidota bacterium
AGTTTGAAAGCGAATAAGTTACGGGTTTCCCATCGCTCTCACACTGTTTCTCTCTCTCATTTTATAGCTATCTTTGCAAAAAATTTCTATTATGAAAACGAAAACTCCATCCGATAGCGTTGCCATCTCCACTGAAATTGTACTTCCGAATGATACTAATACACTTGGAAACTTGATGGGTGGTCGGTTGTTACACTGGATGGATATTACTGCTGCGATTGCGGCACATCGTCATTGTGGCAGAGTCGTAGTTACTGCATCTGTGAACAATGTGGCTTTTAGTCAACCTATCAAATTAGGAGATATTGTCACTTTGCAAGCTAAAATTTCCCGCTCTTTTAATTCAAGTATGGAGGTGTTTATTGATGTATCGGTAGAAGATAATTTTCGCAATAAAAAAATAAAAAGCAATGAAGCGATTTATACTTTCGTTGCTGTTGATCAACTCGGAAATCCGATTCACGTTCCTGAATTAGTTCCTGAAACAGAAGAAGAAAAAGATCGTTATGCGGGTGCTTTGCGTCGCCGACAATTGTCATTAATTCTTGCTGGTAAGATGAAAGCTGCCGATGCTACGGAGTTGAAAGCTTTATTTATGGATGGAAAGTCGTAAGACTTCTTTCAACATAAATTATAAAAAAGATTTTATAGCGTTCACGATATCTGTATTGTCAATTCCGCTCATGCAGTTGAAATGTCCTTTGGGACATCGGTCGTAACCAATTTTTGAACAAGGTCGACAGGGAAGGTTTTTCACTTCCATGATTTTCGACAAATTTTTATTTTGCGGAAGGTATGGTGTCATTCCAAATTCAGGAACGGTATTTCCCCAAACAGAAACGATAGGTTTTTGAAATGCTGCTGCAATATGCATTAAGCCGGTATCATGTGTGAGTACTACTTTAGCAGCCTTAACAATTTGCGCTGATTCACCCAATGAAAATTGTCCACACGCATTCCAAACATTTTCCATGGCACCCATTTCAATTTGTTTGCTCCTAATTTTATCTTCCTTCCCTCCTAGCAAAACGACAGGATACTTCAATGCTCTAATTACGCGCACAATTTTATCGCTGGGCATCATCTTCGTCGTGTGTTGTGCACCGATGGCGATGGCGACAAATCCATGCTGATGCGTTGCGGGTAATTTACTAAGCACATTTTCCGCTCCCGGTTCCGAATAAAAATCGAGTCCCTTCTGATCATTCTTCACTTTAAATTTTTGCAACGTTTCCATGTAGCGATCTACGATATGAATCGGTGGCATTTTATTAATGTGAAGATTAACTAACATCCACTTCTGAATGTTTAACTTTCGAAAAGAAAAATTTTTCACCTTCAATTTTCTCTTTATTTTGATGGATCGAAGATTGTTGTGGAGATCGATGATGTAATCAAACTTTTCAGCTTGCAAGGAATCCATCACATCATCTAAACTTCCATCGGTAGTCCAAAGTTTATCAATTTGAGGATGATGCATCAACACGGAAGCATAACTCTTTTTCGTCAGGAAATGAACTTCTGCATCCCGAACCTGTTCATTTAGACAACGAACTACAGGAGACGTGAGTACGATATCTCCAATAGAGCTGAAACGAAGGATGAGAAATTTTGGCAACTTTAACGATTTTGACGCCTCAAACTTAGTTAAATTCGCAGCATGCAAATCATCGATACCCATATTCATTTATATGCCAAAGAATATGAAGGAGATCTCCAAGCACTTATTCATGCCGCTCAGCAAGATGGTGTTTCTCAAATGCTCTTGCCAAACATTGATCATGAATCGATTGAAGGGGTAAAGACCCTCGCTACAAATTTTCCCGGCTTTTGTATTCCAATGATGGGCTTGCATCCTTGCTATGTGAAGGGGAATTATGAAGATGAACTCACGATCATCGAAAAAGAATTGCGTTCTGGAAATTACATAGCGGTAGGTGAAATTGGGATGGATAAATACTGGGAGTTAGATTTTATTCAAGAACAAGAAATCGCATTAAAACGTCAATTGATTTTGGCGCACGAACTGGATTTACCTGTCGCCCTACATACGCGAAATGCAAATCAGGAAGTATTATCAATTATAAAAGAGTTACATTTAGATGGACTCCGCGGTGTTTTTCATTGTTTCAGCGGCACCTTAGAAGAAGCCGAGACGATGATAAAACTAGGATTTTATTTAGGGATTGGCGGGGTGCTCACCTACAAAAACGGAGGTCTCGATAAAATTTTAATTGACGTCCCTCTCGAGCATCTTGTTTTAGAAACTGATGGACCTTATCTTTCACCACACCCACATCGAGGAAAAAGAAATCAACCCGCTTTTATTAATTATGTTGCTGAAAAGTTAGCAGAAATAAAAAACATTTCTAAAAAAGAAGTAGCCGATATCACAAGTGCCAACGCCAGAAAACTATTCCGACTATGAAAAAAATTTTAATAATATATACCGGTGGCACCATCGGAATGCAACATGATAAAAAAGGATCTTTAGTTCCTTTTGATTTCGGCAAAGTAAACGAACAAGTTCCCGAGTTAAATCATTTAGGTTGCAAATTAACGCATCATGCTTTTGCAAAACTCATCGACAGCTCCAATGTAACACCTGCATTTTGGGTGGAGTTAGCGCAAACGATTGAAAAAAATTATTCGAAGTTTGATGGATTTGTCATACTACATGGAACGGATACGATGTCTTACTCTGCATCTGCTTTAAGTTTTATGCTTGAGAATTTAGCCAAGCCTGTTATTTTCACAGGATCACAACTACCGTTAGGGGCTATACGAACAGATGCAAAAAGAAATTTAATATCGGCAGTAGAAATTGCAGCAGGAAAAATATTAGTGCCCGAAGTATGTATTTATTTTAGTCATCGACTTTTCAGGGGAAATCGTTCAGAAAAATTTAACTCTGCTATGTTCGAAGCTTTTCAGTCGCCCAATTGTCCACCCTTAGCCAATGTGGGTGTGAACGTAGATTACAATCACGACATCATCGCCAAGCCCAACAAGAAAAAATTAATTGTCCACACTCAACTTGAAACGAGCATTGGTCTGTTCCGACTTTTCCCAGGTATTACCGATGTTTGGTTAAAAAATATTGTAAACATGCCTTCGCTAAAAGCGATTGTGATGGCTACTTATGGAAGTGGAAATGCCCCGAATGATGCTGCATTTATTAAAACACTTTCGGATGCAATCAAAAAAGGATTAATAGTAATTAATGTTTCACAGTGTTCGGGTGGAAGTGTTACTCAAGGAAAATATGCAACGAGCAAACACCTAGAAGAGATGGGTGTTTTAGATGGTGCCGATTTAAATGCAGAAGCAGCGTTGACAAAATTGATGGTGTTATTGGGACAATATCCGAATGATGCTAAGAAAGTGAAAAAGTTAATGGTGACGAGTCTTTGTGGGGAGATGAGTTAATTGGTGTCCCGATAGCTATCGGGATGGCAAATTGATATCGTTGTGCAAACGCTGCGCCCGTTGCAAAAACGCTGCGACCGCGGCGTTTAAAATTTCCAATTATAAACATAGGAGCTAATTAAAAAGGGCAGCAAGCTTTAAGCTAACTGCCCATTTAATCTTTTTTGTTAAGTTTTCGCTATTTAAAGGCTACGCTTCTAAAGTCGCGTTCATTGTCACTTCTGAATTCAAAGACTTGGTGATGGTGCAATTATCTTGTGCGTTTTTAGCAGCAGCAGCAAAATTCTCTGCAGACATGCCCGGCACTTTTGCTTTTACATCTAAGTGAATTAGTGTGATCAATCCGCCATCATTCGTCACTTTTGCAGAGGTCTCGATAGACTCAGCCACTAATCCTTCTGCAACCACTAAAAATCCAAGTTTCATACTGAAGCAACCTGCTAAAGCAGCTCCGATTAGTTCTTCAGGGCTGGAACCAACGCCCTCTTCAAAACGAGATCCAAATGAAAATTGTGTGTTATTTAATGCAGTACTTTGAGTACTCATGGTGCCTTTTCCTTCTTTTCCTGTACCGTGCCAGGTGGCTCCTGCTCTTCTGATAAATTTCATAGTTTTTTTTGATAAGTATTAATATCCCGCAAAGATAAAGCAATTGATGAATCCTGCATTTCAAAAGGACAAGTTTGGCGGGTAGGCGCTTCCAGCTATGCTGAGTGACAGGCAGGTGGATTCATATTACTATTAATTACTTATGTCAAAAAGATCTAACTTAATATCTAAAAATTCACGGAATTTCTATGAAATACACTACCTTCGCACTCCAATTCACGTTTTTTGGATAAAATTAACCCGGAGAGGTGTCAGAGTGGCCGAACGTGCAAGCTTGGAAAGTTTGTGTACAGCAATGTACCGCGGGTTCGAATCCCGCCCTCTCCGCTTCAGGGTTTTCCTCCAAAGCAGATCCCGCTACTCGCGGGCACGCTTTCAATGCCTTGTACAAAAATCAAAAATAGGACAGCTATTTTTAGGTTTTGACGATCGAGGAAGTATAGCAGAAACAACGTAGCGCCATACAATTTTCCAAATCTAAGTCTCCGACTCTCCTATTTTCCAATTCTCCAAATCAGATTTTTGAATATCTTTCACCATGCTTAAACGTTACCTCCTGCTCCTACTGTTTTTCAATTCTTTACTGAATCTCAATGCACAACAAATTACTGTTTCTGGAAGGGTCGTCGCTGTTGATGATGGCACTGCGCTTCCTGGTGTTAGTATTGTGGTAAATGGTTCAACTTTGGGTACCATTACAGATCTGGATGGAAAATATTCTATATCGGTTTCATCAGGTAAAGATTCGTTGCAGTTCTCCTATCTCGGAATGATAACACAGTTAATCACTATTAATAATCAAGTGGTGATTAATGTGAAAATGGTGGCGGATCAAAAAAACATGAATGAAGTAGTGGTAACTGCCTTGGGCATTAAACGCGAAAAAAAAGCGCTTGGCTATTCCGTACAGGAGATAAAAGGAATGGAGATGCAAACAGCACGTGATGCGAGTTTTATTAATCAACTATCTGGAAAAGTAGCAGGATTAAATATTTCTTCTACAACAGGTGGACCTGGATCTTCGAGTCGGATTGTTTTGCGTGGTGTGACATCACTTAGTGGAAGTAATCAAGCCTTAATTGTGATAGATGGTGTACCCATGGAAAATAATACATCCAATAATACGACGCAGTGGGGCGGACGTGATTATGGAAATGGATTGAGTGATATTAATCCAGATGATATTGAATCGGTGAGTGTATTGAAAGGAGCCAACGCTGCTGCACTGTATGGTTCACTCGCAGCGAATGGTGTAATTGTGATCACCACTAAAAAAGGAACTGTATCAAAAGGAATTGGTGTCACCTTTAATAGTTCAACCACCGTGGAGCTTCCTTACATCCACACAAAATTTCAAAATGTTTATGGTGCAGGACGCAATGGGAAATTTGAAGGTCCGTGGACAACAGTGAATGGAATTCCTACTTACAATACTTCAAGTGCAAATGCATTTGGAAGCTGGGGTCCGAAGATGCAAGGTCAAACAATTCGCGATTGGGATGGACAAGTTCGTGCATTCAATCCAGAACCGGATAATTATAAATCTTATTTCCAAACCGGAGTGACAGGAGTAAATAATATTTCGTTGCAAGGTGGAAGTGATAGAGTAACGTACCGCCTATCCGCTGGAAATTTTACGACGAAAGATATTGTTCCGAACACGACATTAAATCGTACCAATGTAACGGCAAGAACAGTTGCAGCTATCTCCGAAAAATTAAGCATTGATGTATCTGTGACCTACAGCCATCAAGTAGCAGAAAATCGATTGGGACTTGCCAATAGTTTTAGTGCGCCAAGAAATTATGTGATGATGCCTCGCAACATCAGCGCAGCTTCTCTTGAAAATTATATGATGGATGCCAGCGGAAAAGAAAAAACATGGTTCACTAATTGGAACTGGATGACCAATCCCTATTGGCAAAGAAAATACGAATTAAATTCGGATAGCCGTGACCGTTTGATTGGAATTGTATCGGCCAGCTATCAAATTCTTCCTCGACTTAGAGGGATGATTCGTTCGAATGCTGATTTTAATTTCCGCAGAAACGATGAGCGCGAAGCTTATAATGGAATTTCGAATTCAATGGGATCTTTTTCCAATGGATGGTCGACATACAAACAGTATCAAAGCGATTTTCTTTTTACATATGACAACCAAATCACGGATGATTTAACGTATGTATTCAACTTAGGCGGAAGTACCTTGCAAAAACGCGATGAGACTACTTCTGAACGCACCGATGGTGGATTAGCCATTCCTTACTTTTATAGTGTAGAGAACAGTGTAAATCGTCCAACGGTGAGCCATCGCTTAACCGAAAGCAGAACCAACGGATTGTATTCCTTCGTGCAGTTTTCATACAAGACTTGGCTTTTCTTAGATGTGACTGCGCGCAATGATTGGAGCAGCACTTTACCGAAATCCAATCGCTCCTATTTTTATCCTTCGGCGAGTGCTGGATTTGTTTTTACCGAAGCGTTGGATTGGAAACAAAATATATTATCATTCGGAAAACTTCGCGCATCGTTGGCGCAAGTGGGACGAGATACCGATCCTTATCGCACCAACTATTCTTATCCTGCCGCTGGATCTTTCAATGGGGCACCCATGTATCAATTGGATCCTTCCATTCCTTTGCTCAATTTAAAACCTGAGATTACATCCAATGTAGAATTCGGAACCGAACTTATTTTCTTCAATAATAGAATTGGTATTGATGTTACCTATTATCGTTCCATCACCAAAAATCAAATTTTACCAGCAAGTGTTTCTGCTTCCGGTGGATTTGTAAATGCCATTATCAACAGCGGTGAAATCATGAACAAAGGAATTGAAATACAATTAAAAACCAAACCCATCGAAACCAAAAATTTTCGTTGGAACCTCGACTTCAACTTTGCACATAATAAAAACGAAGTTGTAGCATTAACAAATGGCTTGGAAACCTATCAACTTTTTTATCAATGGAATCTTACCATTGAAGCGCGTCCCGGACATGCGTATGGCGATATTGTAGGTTACGGAATTAAGCGAGACGCCAATGGAAACAAACTTGTTGATGAAAACGGATTATACATTCGCGATTCAAAACCGAAAGTGTTAGGAAATTACAATCCGAAATTTACGGGCGGCGTACAAAATGGATTTAACTATAAAAATTTCTCAATGGCCTTCTTAGTGGATTATCGTGTGGGCGGAGATATGTTTAGTGGAACCAATATGTACGCGAGTGGCTATTCCGGAAATTTAGAAAGCACCTTAGAAGGTCGTGATGCTTGGTATGCTTCCGAAGCCGACCGAATTGCAGCGGGAGTATCGCCTGAGAATTGGGTTGCTACTGGTGGTTATCTTGCAGATGGTGTTACAGAAAGTGGAGCTGTGAATTCAATTTATGTAAATCCTGAACTATACTGGGGCCAATTTTCTGAATGGACCAATGAGATACACGAAGAATTTATTTACGACGCCAGCTTCGTAAAATTGCGTGAAGTAACCATAGGATATCAATTCCCATCTCGCATTAGTGATCGCATGCATCTCCAAGGTCTTAGTGTTGCATTAACGGCGCGTAACCTTTGGCTCATTTACAGCGGCACTCCCAACATTGATCCAGAATCATCTTATTCAAATGGTAACGGCCAGGGATATGAGATTTATTCATGGCCGACACGCAGAAGCATTGGTGTTAACATTAAAATTACTCTTTGATTCCATCCACATGAAAAATAAAAACATATTCACTCTCTTCTTCGCTGGTATCTTTTTCTTGCTTTCTACGTCAGCATGCAAGAAAAGCATGGATGAATTAAATGTAAATCCGAACTCGCCAACTACTACTAATCCCGATTATCTATTTACTTATTCAGTGGTAAAAGGCATGAACAGTTACATTACCAATGCCAATGTACACTATTGGTTAATGATGAATTGGAATATGTACTTTGCTAATTTAGGTGGAGTGGATGCGGGAAAGGAATATGATAGCAATGATGGCAAAGATGCATTTTGGACAGAGCATTATGCTCAAGCATTAATGAATGCACGCGAAGTACAGCGTCTCACTGCAGGCAATAATTATCTCATCAACAAAAATAGTATTGCTCGCATTTGGCAGGTTTATTTGTTTTCACAACTTACAGATTTGTTTGGCGACATTCCCTATTCACAAGCACTACAAGGTGCCACGGGATTGAACTTCACTCCCGCTTATGATCGTCAACAAAATATTTATCCAGCGCTCATCAACGAATTAAAACAAGCTACGGCAGCGATGGATCCTTCGCAAGCATTATTCCCAACGAATGCAGATCCGATTTATCAGGGCAATATTACCAAGTGGGCCAACTTCGCCAATTCACTTCGCTTGCGTTTAGCGATGCGCCTGAGTGTGGTGAATCCAACCAAAGCACAACAAGAAATTGCAGATTTACAACCTGCCGCGTTCATTTCTACAAACAGTGAAAACGCCATCTTTCGTTATAACGGAGAGATTCGGAATCCTTTGTACGATTTAATACAAAGTGGACAAAGTGGTGGAAGAACGTATCCGAGCAAATTTTTAATTGACAAATTAAAATCAACGAACGATCCTCGCATCGGAGTATTTGCGCAAGTCACTATTGAATCCATAATTATTGGGATTCCCGATTATGAAGGAGTACCTAATTTAGTTCCATCCAACTCTTCGATCTGGGGGAACTACAATACCGATGCATCCGATGTATCCAAGATCGGTACCTGGTTTTTAAAACAAGATGCGCCCGGTGTGTTGATGAGTGCTGCTGAAGTAAACTTCCTGAAAGCTGAAGCCGCATTAAACGGATGGTGGAGCGGTAATGCGCAACAGTTATACGAAGATGGGGTGACGGCCAATATACAATCTTATACGGGATCGGGAATTTCTGCAGGACAAACAACGAACTACATTGCTTCACTTCCAGCTGTCAATCAAGAAAACATCCTAACACAAAAATGGATTTCCTTTACTTTTCAAAACGGTTACGAAGCCTATGCAGAATATCGTCGGACTGGATTTCCCGTTTATACTGATTACTCAGGAAATCCAATCAACACCAATGTATTTCCTAACCGTCTCACCTATCCTCCAACAGAAGGCAATTTAAATTCGGCGAACTACAACGCCGCGTTAACGAATCAAGGAGCGGATGTGGCCGCGACAAAGGTTTGGTGGGATGGGAATTGAGCTGTTAGATATTGGATTTTAGATATTGGATATTAGATAATATGAAAAACTGGAAAACGATTACGAGTGAAGATGATATTCGAAAAATAATTGACGCTTCTGTACTTAAAACACAAATTATTTTCAAAGATAGTATCAGTTGCGGCATTAGTGCATATGCAAAAGAAAGGTTAGCTGATGGCTCGAGTTTGCTTGCCCAAAAATCCGAATTCAATTATTTGGATTTATTACAATATCGTGCTATATCTAATTTTATATCCGATGAATTCGGCATTACCCATCAATCCCCACAAATCATTGTCATCAAAGATAAAAAAGTAGTTTATCGCGATTCACATCATTCGATTCAGCCTGAGAAAATTTTTAAATTCTTATGAATTGATAACAATTGATATTTTAATTTTTTTCAACAAACTCATTTATTTAAGAGATTAACTAATGCTAATTAAACAGAAATTAATGCATTGATGAAATCATCATAAAACTTACAAATCTATCTTGGTAAATTGGGGGATTTTTTATTACTTTCGAAGTGCTTCTTCGTCGTCAAGATCAGGAGAATTTTAATAAACAATTCATCCGCAAAAACCATCAGTTCAATAATATACATGAAAATTAAACTCACCCTTCTCTTCATCGCTTCTGTCTTATTTTTAACACAGATTCAAGCTCAAACGCCTGCCGGAAACAGCTTTGAAATTGATTATCCGAGTTGGAATGCCGGAACACAACCACCTGTTTACTTTGATTGTGGAATCAATAATCTCCTAAATACGGGCAATGAACTGACGATGGAAGTATGGGTACGCTTATATAATTCCACTTGGAATCAGAAAATATTGGGAAAAGTAACTCCCTCTTTCGATAATGGTTATTTGATGGGTGTGCAACTCGGACAAAATTATTCGGAGATTTGGAATCCTGGATTAAATACGATTCAAGCTGGTAGTACTCCTGTTGATTCGGCATGGGTTCATTATGCAACTACATTTGGATCAGGCGGACAAATGCTTTGTTATGTAAACGGAGAACAAGTTGGCGGACTTCCACTTACTAGTAATGCAATTGCTACAAGTAGTAATCCATTTATAATAGGAGTTGCTCCGTGGGATCTGAGCAATTTCCAAATGTTTGGACAAATTGATGAAGTCCGATTATGGAGCTTAGTTCGTACACAAACAGAAATTAAATCAACTATGCATAAACAGCTCTTGGGCAATGAGCAAAACTTAGTAGCTTATTACGATTTTAATCAAACTACTGGCGGACTTCTTCCTGATGAAACTGGCAATGGAAATAACGGAACGATTAGTCCAGCGGCAGCGTATTGGTCGTGGTCGTCTTCCTATGCAGCAGTAGGAAATGATATGATGTATGATATGGTCGATGTTAACGGAGTATGGTTTGGAAAAGATGCAACATTGTACAATTACGTTACTGCTACCCACGGATTAAATATTATCGCTAATATCCAACCCAAAACTTTTGATTATGCTGTTTACGGGCATAATGATTCAGTAGGTGTATCTACTTCTTGGTTACCCGCAACAGTACCTATTGATTTTAAACGTACGAGCAGAGAATGGTATTTCAACAAAGGAGGAAACATCGCTGCTGATTTATTTTTTAATCTATCTACTGCAGCAGGAGGAAGTGATTCACTTGATAAAAATTTACCTCTACAAAATTATACTTTGTTAGTTCGCGATTCTTCTACGCAAGCCTTCGCGCCTATAGCGGCGGCATCTTCACTTCTTGCAAATGGAACGATTGTAAAATTTACGGGAGTCAATTTAAAAAATAAATATTATTGCATCGGTGTAGGAAGTACCGCCATTGCATCCATCTCACCTGAACCAGCTTGGAGCAAATCAATTTCTATACGACCGAATCCAGCTCAACAAAATTTCACTCTTACAAATATTTCCGATGCCGACATTCAGTTATTTGATTTGTCCGGGAAACTTTTTGCGCAATGGAAGGGAACGAATGAACAACAAATTTTCGAACTTCCTTCCATCGAAAACGGAAGCTATTTTGTTCGCATTACCAAAGGAACTGAATCCACTACTAAAAAATTAATGATTCAAAAATAATTTCAACTTACAACATCATCTTCACAGACCATGAAATCAATCTACATAAAATCCATTGCCATCTTCTTGCTATTTCTCTATAGCCAGCAAGCAAATTCTCAAAACCATCTCCACCTAGATGGAGCAAACGACTACGTGCGTGTCATTTCATATGCCGCATTGCAAAGTGCCACTGCTGTCACTGTTGAAGCGTGGATAAACGCCGACACTTGGAAAACACCCATCTACAAAGGATCGGTGATTAGCACTGGAAATAACGTTGGTCAAAACAATGGTTTCGATTTACGAGCTGCTGAAAACGGAACTGCAGAATTCAATTTAAGCATTGCAGGTACATGGGTAACGGCTACGTCTGCGCCCATTATGCAAGTAGGCACCTGGTATCATGTAGCAGGTGTTTACTCTGGCGATTCCGTGATGATTTACATCAATGGTGTTTTGCGTGGACTCACTATTTATGCAGGTGGGATGGTACCTTCACAAGGTTTATTAGACATTGGCGAATCACCAGGTTGGAATGGAAGATCTTTTGACGGAAAAATTGATGAAGTTCGCTTTTGGAATTATGGACGCTCACAAAGTGAAATTACGAGTACCATTTG
>CAIXTT010000115.1 GCA_903922455.1 uncultured Bacteroidota bacterium
ATTCAGTCTTTGGTTTAAAGGAAGCTCTGCATCATTCGGCAACTTTACAGTGAGTTATGCATTAGTTCCTTTCACACAACATGCTAGTAATGTTCCCTATGCAGGAGCTTTAACTACGGTTTATGGACCCACAGCTTTAACTACTAACTTAGGAGTAAATACACTTAATTTAACCACCCCAATTGTTTGGGATGGATCGAGTAATTTATTGATTCAATATTGTTATGATAATGCATCAAACATTGGATCCAATGATGATCGTATAAATATTACGCAAACAACCGGTATAAAATCAACGCTAATTTTATCTACAACAACTAATGCAGGAGCTGGATGCGCAATGGTTCCAGGAGCTGGTGTAACCGACAATTTCTTTGGTTCATTAAATTCCTTCCGTCCTAATTTCACTTTTTTAGTAAATCGTTCTTACGGTAAAGCATTAATTACGGTACAAGAAGATTGGTTGAATAACGGATTCTTTGAAGCGGGGTATAGTCGTGTTCAAATGGATAGTACCGTCGCACAAACGATTGCCGGTACACAGCCTACTACTTTCAATGAATTGGAAATAAATAAAGGTGCAGCATCGCAATTTGTAACCATGATGCGCGCCATAACGATTGATTCATCCGTTGTTCTTTCTCAAGGACAATTAAGGATGAATACCTATACTTTGACAATGAACAATCCAGCCGTAATGGGTGCAAATGGAAATTTAACAGCTCCTAAAGGAGCGTTTGAAAGAACCAATGGATTTTTGATTTCGGAAAGTTCAACGGCATCTGTAATTTGGAAAAACATTAATACAAATATAGGCTATCGTGTGGTTCCTTTTGGAAGTGGTGCAATAGCGGCACCTTTATATATTCCTTTCTCATTTTTACATAACAGTGGAAACATGGGAGATATGGATATCTCAACCTACAACGCTCCTGGAAATGTACCATTACCTCCAACTGTTACCCATATTAATAATTTAGCGGGTGCAAATAATGCTGCAGGAGCAGTTGATCGTTATTGGATTTTAAGTAAAACAGGAGCAAATCCAGTTGCAGATATTATGTATCGATTTACAACTTCTGAAAGAGCTGCTGGTATGTCTGCATTTAATCAAGGAAAAGCTCAACCCTATCGACCTACTGCTGTTGTAGATTATTGGATGCGATTGATAACACCATATACAACGCTCACATACACTCAAAGCTATGGAACCAATGTTTCCCCTGCTTATGATTCTGTTAGAGTCTCGAATTGGGATTGGCCAATTATTCCGGTTCAAACTTCTCCGTATGCCATACCTTCAAGCCCAAATGGGAATTCGAATCCTTGGTTGATAACTACAAATACAACACCTTGCGGATATGGAACTAGTTCTGCATTTGCCGTGAGTGGAACAGTTACACATGTAACTTGTCCCGGAGGAAATGATGGTGCTATTGTGCTCTCTGTAACTGGCGGAGTAACTCCCTATACTTATTTGTGGAATGATGGAAGTACTGTTGCCAATAGAAGTAGTTTAACTGCCGGAACGTATACGGTTACCGTTACTGACGGGAATGGATTAACGTCATCTGCTTCTTTCACTTTAAATGTGCTCAATCAACCTCCCGCTCCATTAGGAAATATTAGTGGTTCTTCTTCAGTATGTGCGGGTGCTTCTAACATAACTTTCACAGTTCCCACTTCGCTCGGAGCTACCAATTATCAATGGACAGTTCCTGCAAACACAACTATTGTATCTGGAAATGGAACTAATACTTTGGTAGTAAATTTCGCTGGTAACTTCACCACGGGAGTGTTATGTGTAGCTGCATCCAATGTTTGTGGTACAACGGCTCCTGTGTGTTTGAATTTAATCTCTAATTCTGGAATTCCTAATACACCTTCAACCATTACAGGTTCTGCAAATGGTGTGTGTGGATTAACACGAAGTTATTCAGTAACTAATGTTGCGAATGTTATTTATTTGTGGACTGTACCTGTTGGGGCAACCATTTTATCAGGACAAGGAACGAATGCTGTTAGCATACAATACACTACCTCATTTGTTACAGGCGTCATCTCAGTAGTGGCTTCAAATGTGTGCGGTAACAGTAATGCACGAACGAAAACGATTTATGGTAAACCTGCTAAACCAACTTCAGTAAATGGTCCAATACTTTTTTGTGTTTCTGACACTGTTGTGTTTTCAACGAATGTTGTATTTGGAAGTAGTTCCTATAATTGGACAGTTCCATCCGGTTTAATTATATTAAATGGAAATGGAACGAATTCAATAACCGTAACTGGAAATGCAACGAATGCACAAGGTGATGTTTGTGTTCGGACTCAAAATACTTGTGGCAATTCTGGCTATCGTTGTTTAACCGTTGAAGCAACGGCAAGCTTAAGTTCTATTGGAAGTATTACCGGGACGGCGAACGGAATTTGCGGTCTTACAAATAATTATTCTGTTGTAAATCTTGCTGGAATTAATTATGGTTGGACTGTTCCTGTCGGTGCAACTATTAATTCAGGTCAAGGTACTAATGCAGTAAATGTTACTTTTAATAATAACTTCTCAAGTGGGGACATCATTGTTTCAGCTACTAGTTTATGTGGAGGTGCTGTAACATCTTTTAAAACTTTGTATGGAAGACCATCTTCACCATCCACCATCACAGGCCCTTCCAATCCATGTTATAATGGACAAAGTATTATGTATACTTGTAGTGTTTCAGCAGGAGCCACAAGCTACACATGGACGATCCCTGCAGGAGCAAGTTTGATAAGTGGGCAAGGAACAAATTCTATTTTATTAAATTTTACAGGATCAATTGGAAATGTATTGGCATTAAAAGTTAAATCAATTAATAGTTGTGGCACTAGTGCGAATCGAACATTAAATGTTACTTTAATTAATTGCCCACGATTGTTGAATGAGGAAATCAATAACCTCATACTTTATCCGAATCCAACTCAAGACGAGCTTAACATTTCATGGAATTCTTTGACTGATGAAAAAGTACAACTTTCGTGTATCGACATCCTTGGACAAACTATTTACCAAAAGGAAATTAACGCGAATGAAGGAAGGAATGAATTTAAATTGAATACCAGTTTAATTTCAGATGGCGTGTACTTTATGCGAATTTCTAAAGAGGGTATA
>CAIXTT010000116.1 GCA_903922455.1 uncultured Bacteroidota bacterium
TCGTATTCTTCGCATTCTTTACTGTTCTCATTGCCTATTTGATAAAGATGGACAAAGAACATATTGAAAAAGCAAGTCGAATTCCTTTAGAAAACTCAGAACTTAACAACGATTAAAAATACATCTATGAAAAATAGATTTAACAAAATACTTCACTCTGGATTCCTTCTAGCGGCATCCAATCTTACTTCCTTTGGACAAGGTGCAGTTACGCCTACTCCAGCGACTGAAAAAGTTCCGGAAATATTTTTTCAATCGGAACTTTATCTGCTGATCTTTTTATTTCTCATCATGCTCATTGTCATTATTTCTTTAACTAAAAGTTTAAAGAAATTATCATATGCTTTGCTTTCACCAGAAAAAAGACAAGCTCTAGAACTCAAGAAGGAAAAAGCCTTTGAAGAAGAATTGCATGGGCCTAGTTTTTGGACACGCTTCGATCGGGATATACTTACGAAAGCAGTACCGGTAGAAAAAGAAGCCGACATTATGTTGGATCACAATTATGATGGGATTAAAGAATTGGATAATAATTTACCGCCGTGGTGGGTATGGGGATTTTATGCAACCATCATTTTTGCGTTTGTTTATTTAGCACATTATCATCTTTTCAGAACAGGTCCACTACAAACCGAAGAATATAATATTGCTATGCAAGAAGCCGCAGATCAAGCGAAAGCTCGCGAGTTAAGCATGAAGGATTTTGTTTCTGCTGAAACAATCACAGCTCTAAATACACCGGAAGCATTAGGTGCTGGAAAAGGAATTTATGATAAAAATTGTGTTGCATGTCACGGTGCTGAATTAGGTGGTAGTGTAGGACCCAATTTAACGGACGATTTTTGGATCAATGGCGGTGGTATCAGGAATATTTTCAAAGTCATTACGGAAGGTGTTCCAGCAAAAGGAATGATTTCTTGGAAATCGCAATTGACGCCAAAACAAATACAACAAGTCGCAAGCTTTATCTTGACCAAGCATGGAAGTAATCCCGTGGGTGGAAAGGAACCTCAAGGTGAAAAGTATGTTGAAGAAATGATAAGTTCACAACTAACAGATAGTATCAGCGTCGATAGCATCATCATCGTAAACCAATAAAACTTGTCAGATCCTAATCCCATAGCTCCTCCCCTTCCCGATCCAAAAGGAAGTTTTCGCGATACCGTTGCGACGATTTCAGAGGATGGAAAACGGAATTGGATCTATCCGAAAAAGCCAAAAGGAGATTTTTATAATAAGCGTACTGCAGTAAGTATTTTCTTTTTGATTTTACTTTTTAGTGGTCCGTTTATGAAAATTAAGAGGCATCCCTTAATGCTTTTTAATATATTAGAGCGTAAATTTATTTTATTTGGAATTGCATTTTGGCCACAAGACTTCCATCTGTTTGTGTTAGCCATGCTAACATTTATTGTGTTCATCATATTGTTTACTGCACTCTTTGGACGTATTTGGTGTGGATGGGCTTGTCCTCAAACTATTTTTATGGAGATGGTGTTCCGTAAAATTGAATACTTAATAGAAGGCGATTATATGCAGCAAAAAGCATTGAATGCAGAGTCGCCCAATCCCATAAAATTTAGAAAGAAGTTTTTAAAGAATAGTATTTTCTTTATTATCTCTTTTATCATCGCCAATACATTCTTAGCTTACATCATTGGAGTTGATAAGTTATTCGAAATAATAAGTGAAGGTCCTTCCCAACATTTGGGTGGACTCATTAGCTTGTCCATTTTTACCTTGGTGTTTTACGGTGTGTACACTAAGTTTAGAGAACAAGCATGCATTGTAGTTTGTCCTTATGGTCGTTTACAAGGTGTGTTGTTGGATAAAAATTCAGTGGTCATCGCCTATGATTACAACCGTGGTGAGCCTCGTGAGAAATTGCACAAGGGACAAGAGCGGAAGGCTGGTGATTGTATCGATTGCCATCAGTGTGTGCAAGTATGCCCTACGGGAATTGATATCAGAAACGGTACCCAATTGGAATGTGTGAACTGTACCGCTTGCATTGACGCTTGTGATTCCATCATGGACAAAGTTGATTTGCCACGCGGACTTATTCGATACACCAGTGAAAATGCCATTGCTAAAGGAATTAAATTCAAAGTAACCACACGTATCATTGGCTACTCCGTAGTTCTCTTTATTTTACTGGGGGCCCTCATCACATTACTGGCTATACGAACCGATGTGGAAGCTACCATTTTAAGAACCCCCGGAATGCTTTACCAAGAGTTGCCCAATCAGAAAGTGAGCAACCTTTACAATATAAAAGTGGTGAACAAAACGTTTAATAATTTGCCCATCGAAATAAAAATTGTAGAGCCAAAAGGAACAATTCAGTGGGTAGGAAAAAACTTTACAGAATTAAAAGAACAAGATATTGCCGAAGGCGAATTCTTTGTGATCTTAGATCAAAAAGAGATAGTAAAATCAAAAACAAAAATTAAAATACAAGTGCTCTCACAAGGAAAAAAACTCGGTGAAGAAGAATCAAACTTCATTGGACCAACACCATAAAAAAGATGAACTGGGGACTACGAATTATATTACTCTACACTGCATTTGTTGGCGGCATGCTCTTTTTAGTGTATAAATGCACGCAGCAAAGTGTTGATTTAGTCAGCACTGACTATTACGCACAAGAATTAAAGTTTCAGGATAAAATAGATCGACTGAACAACAGCGAAAAGTTGGATGTTAAACTTGCGGTTGTTTATTCTCCTAAACATAGCAATATTCAAATTGTCTTTCCGGAAAACAGTACTCCAAATAATACAACGGGAGAAATTGTGCTCTTTCGTCCTGATAACTCTAAACTCGATTTTAAAATTCCGATAGACATAGCAGACGGAGTTCAAAATATTCCAACAGATAAACTCTCCAAAGGTTTGTGGAGAGTTAAATCAAGTTGGAGTACAAACGACACATCCTACTATCAAGAAGAAAAAATCATCATTCAATAATGGATTTATTTCTTTGGTCGGCATTAACCATTGGCTTTTTTGGAAGCTTTCACTGTGCAGGCATGTGTGGTCCCATCGCTATGGCTTTACCCAACCGCGATCAACAAATGACTTCACTCTTTGTTTCTCGCTTGCTTTACAATATAGGAAGAGTAACCACCTACTCTATTTTCGGCGCACTTGCAGGATTATTCGGACATTCACTTAGCATCAATGGATGGCAAAGTGACATTAGTATTTTGAGTGGAATCATCATCATTCTTTTTGTTTTATTCAATACCCAAGCAGTACAAACTAAAATCAATCATCGCATTTATAAATTTACTGCCTTTCTCAAAAAAGCATTGGGTAGTTTCATGCAAAAAAAATCGTTTGCCTCCTTATATTTTATTGGAGTGCTGAATGGATTTTTGCCCTGTGGATTTGTGTACTTGGCCTTGGCGGGTGCAGCAAGCAGCCATGGTGTTTTAGAAGGGATGAGTTATATGGCTTTATTTGGATTGGGAACCATACCGATGATGTTGGTGTTATCCTTGTCAGGAAGTTTTATCAGTATAAAAGCTAGGAATTGGGTGCAAAAAATAAGTCCGGTGGTAGCGATTGTTTTGGCGTTATTTTTAATACAACGTGGGGTGATGTTGAAAGAGAATCCGGATGCTTGTTGTGAGCGGGTGGAGAAGAGTGCTTTAGTACGATAGAGACTCCATTTAAGCGCAGCGATCGCAGTGTTTAAGCAACGGAAGCAGCGATTGTTTTTATTCTTCCTCCAAAAACTTTTCATTAAAATTAAGCAAATACAATTTCGACGAAGCGCGTGTAAAAGCGGTATAAAGCCAGCGATAATATTCAACCCCCAACATTTCATCGGTGAGGTAACCTTGGTCTACAAAAACGACGGGCCATTGTCCGCCTTGCGCCTTGTGGCAGGTGATGGCGTAAGAGAATTTTACCTGCAGCGCATTGTAATGCGGATCTACTTTTATTAATGCATTGCGTTTGCGTTTGTCGGGCTCATCGCCTTCGTAGTACTCGTGCAAGGAATCAAAAAGTTTTTTCTGATCGATAGTAGAGAGTGCGGGCGCTTCACTTGATAAGGTATCGAGAAGAATCATGGCTTCAAAAACAGGTTCGTCGGGATAGTCGGGTAAGCGCAAACTTGCCATCGCAAAACGAAATCCATAGCGCTCCTCAAAGCGAAATACTTTTAATACTTCGAGTACATCTCCATTAGCAATAAATCCTGCCGGGTGATCGGCCGGCAAACTGGTGTAGTTATTTTTTACCACCATCAAACTATCGCCCCCTCCTATTTCATCTTCCATCCACAAGGTTTGAAAGCGAATTAATTTGTTGTACTGAATAGCGGCTTTGTTGGAACGTGTTACTACCATCACTTGATCTTGTCCGTAGTCTTTGAAGAGGGAATGTAATAACTCAGGTAAGTCTCGCGGATTCACTTGCGCCACATCTCCTTTCAACTTAATTTTTAGACTTCCCTCCACTCCTGCACCCTGAGCCTGCTGCAGGGTGAATTCATCAGTAATCAAATTTCGTATATTCGTAGCGTTAGTTAGGATTTCGCTTTGCTGTTGTTGTCGCACCACTTCTTTCAACTCAGCGGTGTACACTTTCTTTCTGTATTTGTAACGAAGATGTTCAGGATCCAATGCCGGACTTTTATCAAAATGTACAGGAGGAAGCTGTGCATCATCGCCCACCAACATTAATCGACAACTTGGACTGCTGTACACATACTGAATTAAATCGTGCAAGAGATTCACACCCGGAAACGGACTCGAGCTATCATCAATCGCCGCATCGGGAATCATGGACGCCTCGTCAACAATGAACAATGTTTTTTTGTACGTATTATCCATCAATCGCAACATCATGCGTCCGTCGCTAGTCAGCGATGGAACATACAAATGTTTATGAATGGTGAACGCAGGTTTGCCCGTATAAAATGAAAGTACTTTCGCGGCTCTTCCTGTTGGCGCTAGTAAAACGATATTCTTATAAGCTGATGTTAACGCCGCCATCATCGTTGTTTTTCCCGTGCCTGCATACCCTTTCAAGAGAAAGAGTCCGGGTTCTTCGATCGATGCAAATTGAGAGAATTGATGAATAAAATTTTCCTGTCCGGGTGTGGGCGGGAACTTCAAATATTCATGAATTCTGGATTTAACCTGAAGGCTGCGTTCTTGCAAAGTCACGGGAAAGATTCTTTGGGTGAAGATCGGAAATTTAGGCTTTAGGGTTGATGGAATTTATAAGTGAATGATTATAAGGTAGTAAGTCAAATTATAGTGGGATGCCAACTCAATAGTTATCAAGGCCAAAAATCGAAGCCGATAA
>CAIXTT010000117.1 GCA_903922455.1 uncultured Bacteroidota bacterium
CTCTCTACCATCAGCTATCGGGACTAAAATCCAAAATCTAACAACTAACTACTACACCTCAAACTTCACTAAAAACAATCTCTTCTTCGTCACCGCGGGAACAATAAAAGTATTTTCATCTACTTGCTTTCCTGCTCTTGGTAAAATGGAAATGCTATCACTCTTTTTACTAATTTTTTTACTTTTCATTTCTCCTTTCGGATCAATTGAATTGCCAGTGATTTCATTGCTTCGACCAATATCATTATTGTAAACGATGGTTAATTCTTCGGTTGTTAAGATGGTATTAAAGGATGAATACAAACCTTCGTCGTCCATCGAGGTTTGCTCTTTCTTAATCAATTGACTCCAATGAATACTTCCATCTGCATTTACGGAAAGTGTGAGGATGTTGTCAAAATGAAATTCAATTCTTCGATTAAAAGTTTGAGTGAAGTAATCATAAAAATTATATTCGCTGAGATAAGCAGCTTCTGCAATAATAATTGCGCCGCCGTCATTTCTTGGTATAACATTTCGAATGGGATAACTGATCAAGCTGGCACCAGTACCCGTATTTCTTTGTCCGATGAATTTCAACTGGGCTTCATTGTTTAATTTACCACTATTAATTTTTAATCCATTTTCATTGTTTAACTCGAGTGTTGCATAAAGTAAACTTGCACCAGCAAAAGAAGTTTGGTCAGAATAGAATCCGGTAATAATAGCTTGGTTTTTGATTTTGTCAATGACCAAAGCCGCTTCGTTCATGTATTGATCTACTCGATTGAAATCATATTCTTGCATTTTGTTTTTCAACTTATTTACATTGAAAATTTTATATTGACGCAATCTGTTTTTCTTACTTTCAGAAATATCTTTTGTAAAAGCAAGAAATAATAAGTCTTCTGTGTTACTAGTTGTAAATTCACTCAACTCAGCATTTTTTGCAGTATAATTAATTTCTGATTTAAATTGGTAAGAAACCAAGAACGAATCATTCACACAGGCATAATGAATTTTGATATTTCCATTTCCTGATTCTTCCATAGCAACACCCATAAATCGACGGTTGGGTGAAATGACTAAACGAGGTTTAGATAAATCAGATGATTTTGGAATGGTACTCGAATAAATTTTTAAGCCATTAATTTCCGTTTCACCTTTTGAATTTAAAACACTTAAAAAAAGTTGAATTTCTCCACTTGAACGCGATTGCATACTGGAAATGATTACCGGTTTTTCATTAAAGAAACCAATGCTTTCTAAAGAACCACCAGAAGGAATTGCATCGACGGTTTTTCTCCACTTAGGTTGAAGGTTATAACCAAAATAACTGAGTTCGTATTTTCTTGATTTCAACCCAAAGCGATCTCTGCTCGTTTCTAATGATAGGTTGCTCATTAAAATATATACACCTTCTTCGTCTTGTCCGATTACTTTCGCATAGTCGAAGCCGTTATTGTCGATGTTGTCTGCAGAAATTTGAACAGTTTGCGCCCAGCTAATGTAAGATGGACTTAAAAATAATAATAGAAGGAAATACTTCAAGAGGGGTTTCATATTTATTGTTAAGAGTGCTCAACTAAAAACGGGTTGTTTGCTTTTTCAAATTCAATGCTGGTTTCTGGACCATGTCCCGGATAAACAATCGTTTTTCCAGGCAATATAAATAGTTTTTCTCTTATGCTTCGTAGTAATGTTTCTGTATCTCCTCCTGGTAAGTCGGTTCGACCTATACTCTGTGAAAATAATACATCTCCGCCAATTAATGTATCACTTTCTTTATGCCAAAAACAAATACTGCCCGGACTATGTCCCGGAGCATGGATCATTTCAAGAGTACAATTTCCAAATTTTATTGCGACTCCTTCTTTTAGATTTGTGATTGGCGCAGGCGAAGCTTCCATAAAGATTCCATACACTTGACCGTATTGTAAACATGCTGCAAGTAATTTTTCTTCTAATTCGTGAATCTGTGGTTGAAGTTGAAAAGCTTCTCCCACAAATTTATTTCCCAATACATGATCAATATGACAGTGGGTATTGAGTAAATGTACAGGCTTTAATTTTTGCGTTTGTATGAAATTAAAAAGCTCCTCTTTCTCTTCTGGCTCATAACAGCCTGGATCAATGATGACACATTCTAATGTTTCATCATATAAAACATATGTATTTTCTTGAAACGGATTAAAGGTGAATCGTGCAATTTGCATCATGATAGGGTATTCTTTTTTGGTTTGTAAGCAGATTTCGAAAGTATAGATTGCGCATCTTTTTCCATGAATAATTGTAATAAATTGGTGTTTGGATGCTCTTGCATATAAGAACGAATAATATGCCAACCAACGAATGCGCCAAGTCGTGAAGGTGACTCTTTTGGAAATCCATTGGTGCTATTTCCATCGTGAATATACTTCAAATAAACTTTAGGATTAATGTTATACAATAAATCTTGTTCAATAAAAAATGACCAGATTTGTTCCTCATGTTCATTCGCCCATTTGAGTTGTGCAGGTGAATATCCTAATTTAATGGTATCATGAGTTTCAGGGGATAGTACATCCATTGCATATAAAATTTTGCCTTGAAAAAGCATCTGTGCTAAGCAATTATTTTGTGTACTATCATCCAAAAATTCACTGTCGAGCCAACCTTTCATCATGTCATTTACGATGTATTCAGGTTCGAGTTTTTTCATCATATACATCGGCAACTGAAGACTTGGATAGTATTTATAATCTTGCCCTAAATAAAAATGTAATCCTAAGCCCAACATACTATCCATGGTCATGATGTTACTACTAAAGGGAGAAATGTAAGTCATGATGGTAGGAATTTTCTTTCCTGGGAAAGCAATTTTGTAGCGTTCAAATGCCAACGTCAATTCTTTTTCTAACCATACAAGATCACCAAACTCTTTTTGACAATCCATAAAAATTTCATGGATGTACTGGTCTTTTAAATATTGATTAAGATTATTCGCAATTTCAACATCTAATGGTTTTCTCTTACTTGGCGGAATGATAGAGGCTAATTGAACACACCATAATTCAAAAAAATCACCATATTTTCCGCGTAACTCTCTGATTTTAGCGGTGTCGATGGATTGATCCTTTGTCGCTAATTCATTTTCGAATCGAATGATTTTTATGGATGGCATTTCTTCTGTAATTTCAATGGGCTCAGGACGTTTTTCATCTTTTCCGTTTTGTCCACATCCATAGGTCAATAACACCAGTGAGAAAAAATAGAATCCTAATTTGATTTTGTTTATCATTGTACTACTAATCTAATGGTTATGCGCAAACTTATATTAATTTTAATGATTGGCTTCTTTTTACCTGTTTTAACGAAGGCACAAGATCAGAAATTTCATTTCGGTTTTAAAATCACACCCAGTATGGCGTGGATTAAACCAGATACAAAAAGCCTTGACCGTGAAGGTTACCGTTTAGGTTTTACCTATGGGGTTCAAACCGAATTTCGCTTAGCCGAAAATTATGCATTGGCAACAGGAGCCCAAATGTCTTATAGAGGTGGAAAGCTCAAATCCGATTCAGGTGTTGATAGTATTCCAGACCAATCGGTTATCTATAATGTGCAGTATGTTGAAATTCCAATTTGTTTGAAAATGTTAACCAATCAGTTCAATAAGATTCGTTATTATGGACAATTTGGTTTCGCTCCCGGTATGCGAATTCGTGCATTAAAGGATGTTGGTGGAGAGGATAAATTGAGTGCCAAGGATGAAATTAATTTTATGAATGTAAACATGATCATTGCCGCTGGTCTCGAGTATGAAATTAGTGGCTCCACCGTAGCTTTCGGTGGAATTGAATTTAATAATGGCTTTGTGGATATGATAGACGGAGGTGGTAAAGCTTTTACTAATTTCTTAGGATTAAATATCGGCATATTGTTCTGACAATTAATGGATAAAATATAATATACTGTGTCCTATACAGGCATCCAATTAGCCGAAATCATAAAAGATTTCGGCTTTTTTATGCCTTTTCTATTTCCGTACCTTTGCCCCAATGAAAATTGCGCTCTCTCAGCTGAATTTCCGAATTGGTAATTTTACGTATAATACGTCGCGTATCGTTGACGAAATTGAAAAGGCCGAAAAGGATCAAGTCGACCTTCTCGTTTTTGCTGAATTAGCAGTTTGCGGGTATCCTCCTCTCGATTTTCTCGACTACTCCCATTTTATTGATCGATGCATAGAGAGTATTCATATC
>CAIXTT010000118.1 GCA_903922455.1 uncultured Bacteroidota bacterium
GACGCAATCGACGCTTCTTGATGGCTTGAGCCGGAAAATGTGGTCCTCTCCCTGTTAAACAGAGAGAGGATTATTCCTCCTTAGCTCAGCTGGTTAGAGCACATGACTGTTAATCATGGGGTCCCTGGTTCGAGCCCAGGAGGGGGAGCGGTGCAGCAGAGCCTTCGGCACGCTGCACCGCCCCAAAGTGTGAAATGAGCTTTAGCGAGTTTCTCTACTTTGGTGGCGGGATATAACCCAGTAGCAGAGCCTTCGGCACGCTACTGGGTTATTTTATTTAATTTTGGCTTTAAATCGACCTTCATTTTTCATTGGGGTATAAAATATTTTAAAATGGAACATCCAAAGTTTGCTGTCTATGTATTGTATAGCTTAAAGGACCATTTGTTTTATATTGGCTACACTGCGAATTTCATTCGAAGAATGAGTGAACACGAAAATGGCAGGTCGAAAAGTACTGCTTGCAGGCGACCTTTTGTGTGTGTTTTTGTAGAATACTACGTAAGCCAATCGGACGCACTCAGGAGAGAATTGTATTTTAAGACATCGATGGGAAAAAGAGTGTTGAGATTGATGTTAACTGAAAGTCTTTTAGAACTGGGTAAGACCCTGAATCGCAAGTGAAGTAGTGCAGAGCACCCTTCACTGTCTGATTCGGGGCGAGTTTCTCTACTGCCTGGCGGAATATAAATACAAAAAAGGTCAGCAAATTGCTGGCCTTTTTTGTTAAATGAACAGTCTTTTCTTTTTCAATTGAAGAATTTCAAAACTTCAGCAGGTAAAAGAGTTTTGCGCTTGATACCAAGAAAAGATTGATTCAACATAACGTAGTTTCACTTAATTAAAAAAATCCTTTGCTATTTCAATACTTTTTGTACCTTGGGTCTATTAATCTAAAACCCAAATCAAATGAAAAAAGTAAAATTACTTTGTGGCTTAGCTGTGTTAATTACAGTGGCCACTCAACAAGTGAATGCACAATCGTGGAATTTAAATGGTAATGCTGGTACAACTTCAACCAACTACATTGGTACATCGGATGCAAAAACCTTAAAAATTAAAACGAATAATGTTACGCGAATGGTTGTATCGAGTAGTGGTAAAATTGGAATCGGAAATGCTGCTCCTGTTTCAAGATTAGATATTATAGGATCTACTACCGCTATAGACCCTGTTGTTTCAATTTTAGGAAAATATGCAGGCTCAGCAGATGTAATTGGATTAAATATTGCTTCTGTTACTAGTGACACTGGCGGAATTGGTCTAGTTGCAAACGGAAATTTCGTTGGCATAAATGGTTTTGGAAATGGTGTTGGTGTGGAAGGTGATGGAAACATTGGTGTACTAGGTTTTAGTTCATATGCGCCAGGTACACTCGTTGATCCTACAGGCACATGGGGGCAAACAATCGGCGGAAATGTTGGTAATGGTATTTTTGGCATTTCACAATCGGCAACACAAAATATATCTATTTGGGGAATTGCTACGGATACATCTACAGCAACATCTCCAGTTGACTTCGCAGGATATTTTCAAGGAAATGTATTAGCATGGAGATATTTTACTCCTTCAGATGCACGTTTAAAAAGCAATGTACAACCATTAGGCTCTGTATTATCTAAGTTGAATAAATTAGAAACAGCTACTTATAATTTCCGTACTTCAGAATATCCAAACTTGTATTTACCATCTGATTTACAAACTGGATTTATGGCTGCTAATTTACAAGAGCAATTTCCAAACTTAGTGCAAGATGTAACGTTGCCTGAAAAAATTCATCCTAAAACAGGAGCGTTGATCAGTCAATCAGCTTCAATAAAAGTGGTAAATTACATGGGAATGATTCCAGTATTAACTGCCGCGATTCAAGAGCAGCAAGCACAAATTGAAACAAAAGATGCTGCAATCGAAACATTAAAATCTCAATTAACCGCGCTTGAAAGTAAAGTGGCTGCCATAGAAGCCGCACTTAACAATGGTTCATCTGCCGAACGTTTAAGCAATCCAACAAGCGCAATTTTAGAACAAAATTCTCCTAACCCATTTAATCAATCAACAACTATCAACTATTTTTTACCAGAGAATTCAAAAAATGTTCGTTTAACAATTACTTCAGTAACAGGAGTTGTTGTGAGTGATTATGTGTTAAAAGGAAAAGGTAATGGTCAGGTGACATTAAATGCGAATGAATTTGCTGCAGGAAACTATACGTATTCATTGATCATTGAAGGAAATGTTGTTTCTTCAAAATCATTGATGCTTACAAAATAAAATAATTTAATTCAACGAAAAAGCCTGATGAAATTTCATCAGGCTTTTTTATTTTTACAGATTGTTGATTAAATTTTTGGGTTGGGACTCCAACTATTTTACATATAATTTATTATTAAAGAGCGTAACTTCATCTTGACAAAAGAAAAAATCAAGATGATTTTCTAACAAATTTTGTAAGAATAATTATGGACTGTCCTTCAATTTTCCCTTCTATTTGCTCTGAATTTTCTGAAACTATTTTGATGCCTTTAACAACAGTTCCAATCTTAGCATTAATCTGTGATCCTTTTACATCAAGTGATTTAATGAGTGTTACTGAATCACCACTACGTAAAAGCACTCCGTTACTATCGCGATGCATATCGTCAGCATCCGATTCCAAATGATCACCAGTTGCTTTAGCCCATTCTAAATTATCATCATCCATATACATCTGATCGATGAGATCAGCAGCCCAAGTCTCATTTTTCAAACGGTTCAGCATGCGCCAAGACACTATTTGAACTGGTATCACTTCACTCCACATACTGTCGCGGAGGCAAGACCAATGAGTAGTATTGAGCTCTTCCTTCTTTTCTAATTGATCTAAACAAGTTTTACAAATGAAAATGGCAGCATCACCATAGGATTCACCTTGCGGTGGGAC
>CAIXTT010000119.1 GCA_903922455.1 uncultured Bacteroidota bacterium
ACTGGCCGAACTTGAAATATCTAAATGTGAAACCAAAGGAATACCACTTGCTGAACCAGCTCCATGGCAAGAAGTAGCTGAACCACCTGTGCTGCCACAAAAAGTAGTTATAATAGGATTTACTTGCTGAGAAAAGGAAATGGTGCCGGAAGTATCGCAATTTCCGATCTGTCCAAAATTAGGATCCAATTCTTCTACGCTATCATAATAACATGACGACATAAAAAACAAGAACCCACTGATAATAGCGAGCACTAAATATCTTGATTTACTTCTATTCAATTTTTTCATAATGCACTTAGTTGTTTTTTGCCCCTTGCTCAATCCACCAATAAATTAATTTTGCGTTTTCAGAACTCACTTCCTGATAACCACCTGGTGGCATACGCTGTTCTACAAAACCTCTTCTAGTTATCGACTGATACAATTTACTTCCATGTGCATTTCCAGCTTTGATGGATCCCATCACTTGGTCATAAGTTTGGTATGAACCAGGTCCTTCAGGGTTGGCTCCATGACATCCACTAAAATTACAGTGCGAAGAAATGATGGGCTGAACTTGTGTGTTGAATGAAATTATTGGAACATTGTCCAATTTGGGCTCGGTTGTACAAGAGGCAATAGCGATGAGTACAAAGAGAAAAATTATACTTCGGGGATAGTTTCTCATATTTTATTGAATATGCCAAATTTATAGGTATTCATTCGAATATTTCCTTACAAAAGCCAATTACTAGCCTAATTCATTAACAATTAATTGCTAATAAAAATCATAAGAAAAAATCAGTTGAAGGTATTTATAGTAAAATAGCAATAGATTCCGTAATTTTGCATCTTAGAAACGAAACATGAGCGATGCTCTTCATCACGAGTGCGGAATAGCCCTCGTTCGATTATTAAAACCACTTGACTTTTATCTGGAAAAGTATGGGACGGCCTTATACGGCCTAAACAAACTTTCATTGCTGATGGAAAAGCAACACAACCGTGGACAAGACGGTGCTGGTGTCGCATGCATCAAATTGGATATGCAACCAGGGGAGAAATACATGAGTCGTTATCGTTCTATTGAAAAAAATGCGATTGCAGATATTTTTGGTGTGATTAATGCGCCCATTCGTGAAATTCAAAAAAACAATCCAGAGAAATTAAATGATGTTTCCTATTTAAAAAAGAACGCTGACTTTATGGGCGAACTTTTATTAGGACATTTACGCTACGGTACTTTTGGAGGAAATAATTTCGAAACTTGTCATCCTTTCTTACGTCAAAATAATTGGATGACTAGAAATTTGGTGGTAGCAGGAAATTTTAATTTGACAAATGTTGAAGAACTCTTCAACGATTTAGTAAGCATTGGACAACATCCACGTGAAAAAGCCGATACGGTGACAGTGATGGAAAATATTGGTCATTGGCTCGATGAGGAAAATGATTTGTTGTACTATCGCTACAAGGAAGATGGTTTTTCGAAAAAAGATATGAGTCCGATCATTGCTGAAAAACTTAACATCGGAAATATTCTTCGTCGCTCTTCTAAGTTATGGGATGGTGGATATATTATGGCGGGTTTACTTGGACATGGTGATGCTTTCGTATTGAGAGACCCTTCTGGAATTCGTCCTGCATGGTATTACGCCGATGATGAAGTGGTAGTAGTTACCTCTGAGCGTCCACAAATTCAAACTGCTTTTAATGTTCCGAGTGAGAGTATTAAAGAAATTACACCTGGATGTGCTTTAATTATTAAGAAGAATGGAAAGGTATACGAAGAAATGATTCGTGAACCACTCGAGCGTAAATCTTGTTCTTTCGAACGTATTTATTTTTCTAGAGGAAGTGATAAAGATATTTATCGTGAGCGACAAATGTTAGGTCGACTTTTATGTCCAACGATTTTAAAAGCGGTTGACAAAGATTTAAAAAATACCGTTTTCTCTTA
>CAIXTT010000120.1 GCA_903922455.1 uncultured Bacteroidota bacterium
ATGGTTGCGAATTTAAGTGCATCCAAAAAAGGATGGGAAGACTCATGGGAAGAATTCAGCGATTGGGCAGAGAAAGGTCAACAGTTCAAAAAGCAATTATTGCATTTGGTGGATGAGGATACACGTGCATTCAATATGATTTTAGAAGCTTTTAAATTACCAAAAAGTAACGATGAAGAAAAAACAATTCGCAAAGAAGCCATACAAGCTGCCACTAAGTTTGCTATCGAAATTCCATTTCAAGTCATGGAGGTGACACTTCAAAGTATGCAGGTCATGAAAGCGATGGTCGAAAAAGGAAATCCAAATTCCATCACCGATGCGGGAGTAGGAGCGCTCTGCGCAAGAACTGCGGTATTGGGAGCACACATGAATGTTCGTATTAATGCTTCAGGTTTCAGTGATAAAGTGTATTTGGAAAAGATACTTGCGAGAGCAATGAAAATTGAGTCAGAGGCTGTGCAAATTGAAAAGGAAATTATAGAAAAAGTTAATGTTGCAATAGGGTAAAGGATACGAATTACGAATCGATACGAATATACGAATTACGAATACGCTAATTCGCTAATACGCGAAATGCTTGCCCTGAGCTTGTCGACGGGCGAATAAACACGAAAATGCGAAAGTGCGAAATGCTTGCCTTGAGCTTGTCGACGGGCGATTGAACAAAGGGTAAGAACAAAGGTCGCGGAGAAAATCATAAAAAATCAAAGCTTCGCTACCATCTTAATAAATCTGCGTGCGATCAATCATAAATTGTACGATAAAATTTAATTATCCTTTATATCCTAAGCTACGGAATCGAAAACTAGAAGCCAGCAGCTAAACAATTTTCGAAAGTGAAATTTTATATATGGAGATAATATTAATTACGGAAACTAACTTCCAATCAAAAACACACACGGCAACTTATGCAACTCGGGTTTGTCGTTTTTCCATTCTTTAACTTTTAAAGTGCGGATCATTTCATCTGGAGTGTTGATGGATACAGCTAAGCAAAGTTTTGTTTCTCCTCCGAGATGCTGAAGTAAGTCCGATAGTACTTGATTGTTACGATAGGGAGTTTCAATAAAAAGTTGGGTTTCTTTTCTTGTTTTGGCGGCTTCTTCCATGCGCTGAATTTTCTTCATGCGCTCTGTCTTGTCGATGGTAATGTATCCATGAAAGCAAAATCGTTGTCCTTCCAATCCAGATGCCATCAAGGCAAGGAGTAGGGAAGATGGTCCAACCAAGGGAACTACTTTCACGCCCATTCGATGCGCTTCCGCAACGACCAAGGCTCCAGGATCCGCTACACCCGGACATCCAGCCTCACTCAATACGCCCATAGAAATACCTTCCTTAAGCGGTAACATCAATTGAGCTATATTTTGATTCGGATCATGTTTGTCGAGCACCTCGACGCTTAAATCGCTTTGTGCATAAACAATATTGCAAGTCTTGAGAAAAGCACGAGCGGTCTTTGAATCTTCAACAATAAAATGTTTTAAATTGCGAATAATGTTGAGTGTACCTTCGGGTAAAAAATCATTTACATTTTCAGCACCGAGGGTAGATGGAATTAAATAGAGAGTTGGAAGCATGGGCAAAGATATAATTCAGAATTCAGAATGCAGAATTAAGAATTATTTTCTTGGATTTTTCTACTGATTTCACGCGAAAAAACTAATCTGAACCACCATTTGAAATAATACTTTTAAAAGTATTACAATGATACGATGCGAAGAACCAAATAACTTAGGTGAGAATTTACTAATTCTGAATTCTGAATTCTTAATTAACCCCGGTGGAGTTCAATCAGCGTTATCTCAGGCAATATCCCAACCCGCCCAGGGTAGCCGAGGAAACCAAGGCCACGGTTGACGTAAAGATGTTGCTTTCCCTCTGTATAGAGTCCTGCCCATTCTTTGTAAATATACTGCACCGGACTCCATTTAAAATTAGGTAAATCAACGCCAAACTGAAATCCGTGTGTATGGCCAGCTAAAGTAAGATCAATTTTTGGGAAATCTTTTATGATTTCGCCTCTCCAGTGACTTGGATCGTGCGAGAGTAAAATATTGAAATCGCTGTATTGAATATTCTCTGTTGCTTTTGGTAAACTTCCATACTTTGGAAAACGCAAATGCATACTATAATTCTGTACACCGATGAGTGTAATTTTTTCACCGTCTTTTTCAATATGACGATGTTCATCCATCAAAATATTCCAGCCCATCTCTTTATGACCTGCAATTAAAGTAGCCAAATTTTCACGTTTCAACTCATCAGAATCCCATTGAACATAATCACCATAGTCATGATTTCCCAGAGTAGAAAACACACCATGCTTCGCTTTTAATTTAGACAAAGCCGCTTTGTGCACATTCAATTCATCCGAGCGATTATTCACTAAATCACCTGTGAATAGAATGATATCGGCATTTTGTTCATTGATGATGCGCACTGCTTCTTCTAACGGTTCCGTACTAACGAAACTACCCACGTGCAAATCAGAAATTTGAATGATTTTATATCCATGAAAAGCTTTTGGTAAATTCGACAAATTCAATTTTATATTTTTTACCTGGTAGTCATAAGCTCCTTTTACCATTCCATAAATCAATCCTATAAAAGGAAGTGCTGCCACCACTAAACCACTTCGAACTAAAAAATCGGAGCGAGAGATTCCCTTATTGAGAATTGCTGGAATTGCGGAAGAATCTATGGCTTCTTTACCGGGAAATATTTTTTCATAAGCCCATTTAGCTCCTCTGAAAATATCGTCTGTCAATAAAAATAAAATGATGATAAACTTGGAAAAAGTGATGATGAATACCATCGCTCCAGCATACGTCTTAATTGCTTTTGGCCAAGTCGTCCAATCCTTGATTAACATAGCCAGTAAAACAGAAATCGTAAAAACAGTTAAACTCCAAAAAGCAATACTCACCACTTTCTGTGTTGTTAGGGATGTATTTCTCAAGGCGAATTTGAATCCTTGAAAAACGTAGAAATCCAGTGCAAGAAGAATGAGAATGAAGATAATAATTCGTAATGTCATGAATAGATGTTGGAAGTTGGATGTTAGATGTCAATAATTGGTTTTGAGAAACTAGAAATTGATTAGCGAATATCACTTTTCAATTATTAATTGTCTCTTTTACTTTTTTAAGCCCAATATTAACAGGCAGTATTCAGCAAACGATTACTTTGGATATATATTTAAAATTTTGTGATTATTATGGAGATAATCTAAAAACCATCCAACCTGCAGGTGAATCTTCATAGAGGAAACGATCGTGAAGTCGATTGGGTCGTCCTTGCCAAAATTCAATTTTCTCGGGAATCAAGCGATAACCACCCCAATGTGCAGGACGCGGAATCACTTTGCCTTCGTATTCTTTTTCGATTTGAGCCACACTTTCATCAAGCTCATTTCTGCTTTTAATCACTCTGCTTTGAGTGGAAGCCCAAGCCCCAATTTGACTCTCTCTAGGGCGAGAATGGAAGTAACTATCACTTTCTTCTGCCGACACTTTCTCTACTTTTCCTTCAATTCGCACTTGGCGCGCCTGAATCTGCCAGAAAAAATTCAGGCATACATAAGGATTCCCCAACATCTCAAATCCCTTCTTACTGTCGTAATTGGTATAGAAAACAAAACCTTTTTCATCCACTCCTTTTAGTAGAACAATTCGGGAACTAGGCTTGCCTTCCGATACCGTACTCAAATCCATAGCATTAGGCTCTTGCTGTTGAGCAGCGATGGCTTCCTGCATCCAAATCTCAAATTGAACTAATGGATTCTCATGTAATTGATTCTCAATCAAAACACCTTTATCATATTGATTTCTAGTGTTTTGCAGATACTGGTTAATATGTTCCATGGAGGACAAAGGTAAAGGATAATCTGTCAAAATAAATTCACTGTTCATTATCAATGCTATTGATAAAATACCAGTAGATGTAGATTTTTTTACAAACTGTTGGCGAAGCATTTCCGTATTAGGTAGAAGCTGGCATGTTTTTATTCGAGCAAAAATTAAGAGAAGTGTACTAATTTTACACCTTCATATTAGCTCGAGAGGACCCAAAACGGCGAATGTTGAACAAGTGTAAAAATCAAGAGGTATGAAAAAGCTAAATAAACCGGTCCAAGGCAGTTTACTAATATCTGAACCCTTTCTTTTAGATTCTTATTTTAAGAGAGCAGTGGTTCTTCTAAGTGAGCACGACGAAAAAGGAACGCTGGGTTTTATCTTAAATAAACCTACCGATGTAAACTTGAATGATGCAGTGGATGATTTTCCAGAGTTTAAAGCACCACTTTACTTTGGTGGTCCAGTTGAAACGGATACATTGTTCTACATACACACCGTAGGACATTTGCTAGAAGGATCGAAAGAAATTTTGAATGGCATTTTCTGGGGTGGGGATTTCGATCAATTAAAGTTCTTAATAGACACTAAACAAATTCAACCTGATCAGATTCGTTTCTATGCAGGTTATTCAGGATGGGAGCCTAAACAACTCGACCATGAGCTGAAAGAAAAATCATGGTTAGTATTTAAAGCAAACCGTGAATTTACATTCGCTAATAATCCACGCTCATTGTGGAGTGAAGTATTGAGAAGTATGGGAAATGAATATGCGATACTCGCTAATTTTCCAGAAGATCCCAATTTGAATTAAAAAGAAAATTTCCCGTAATTGGGTTAACGATAGGGGAGGACCGGGGGGTTCTCCCTTCTTTTTTTGATGGAATCACTTCAGTATAATTATCTTTTGTTAACTTCTCTTTACCTAGTTTTGCATCATGTCAGTGAACATACTTCCCATAGAAAAATTTTTAGAGCAAAGAAGCATGCGAAATGCGGTACTTTTTGATACCCGTAGTGAAAAGGAGTTTGAGAAAGCTTGTATTCCGGGTGCCGTTTCGTTGCCATTACTAAATAATGAGCATCGACATATCATTGGTACCATCTACAAAGAAAAAGGAAGAGAAGCTGCTGTATTGAAAGGATTTGAATTAGTGGGTCCATTGTTTCATGAGAAACTAAAAACGGTTCGTGATTTAGCAGGGGAAAAAGAAGTGTTTTTATATTGCTGGAGAGGCGGAATGAGAAGCAATATCATGGCATGGCTCGTTCGCATGATGGGCATGAAAGTGACGCTACTTGAAAATGGATATAAATCTTATCGTAACTGGGTTTTAAATCAATTTCAGCAACCGTATAAAATTTTAATTTTAGGAGGGATGACAGGGAGCGGAAAGACGGAAGTTTTGCAAAAACTTAATGCGATCCAAGAGCAAACTATCGATTTGGAATACTTAGCTTGTCACAAAGGATCTGCATTCGGATTACTGGGAATGCCCGAACAACCTCGACAAGAATACTTCGAAAATTTATTAGCAGAGCAATTATCGTCCGTCAATGCAAATGAAATTCTTTGGCTAGAAAACGAGAGCCGAAATATTGGACAAATCACGATTCCAGAATTCTTATTTGCACAAATGAGAATTGCAAAAGTGGTGGAGATGGAAGTCAGTACGGAAGAAAGATCAGCCCGAATATTAAGGGAATATGGAATTTTCTCCATTCACTTACTTGAAGAACAAACGCGAAGAATTGAAAAGCGTTTAGGAGGTCAACATATGAAGCGTGCAATAGAATTTTTAATGGAAAATGATCTTCATCAATGGCTTGAAATTATTTTAGATTACTATGACAAAACGTACACCTATAGTAATTCGAAGAGGGAAAACAATACCTTTATAAAAGTTCCATTTGTGTGGACAGATCCAGAAGTGGGTGTTCGAAAATTATTATTGGCAAAAAAGCAAATTACTAATTAATAAATAGCAAAAGTGAAGATGAGTGAGCCCATCAAATTAACACAGTTTAGTCATGGATATGGATGCGGTTGTAAGATTGCACCGGCTGTGTTAGATGAAATTTTAAAAGGCAATGAAAGTCATAAAGAGTATCCGAATTTACTTGTGGGGAATGCTACGCGTGACGATGCTGCAGTTTTAGAGATTGGAAATGGATTTGCTTTGATCAGCACCACCGATTTTTTTATGCCTATTGTAGATGATCCCTACGACTTCGGTAGAATTGCTGCTACGAATGCTATTTCCGATATTTATGCAATGGGTGGAAAACCGAACTTAGCCATTGCCATCTTAGGTTGGCCCATCGACAAATTAGCTCCTGAAATTGCAGCAAAAGTCATTTCAGGAGGTAGAAGCATTTGTGAAGCAGCTAATATTCCTTTGGCTGGTGGACATAGCATCGACAGTCCGGAACCAATTTTTGGATTGGCGGTGAATGGAATTATTCAATCCAAACATTTACTTCGTAATGATACTGCACAAGAGGGAGATCGTCTTTTTTTAACGAAACCCTTAGGCGTTGGTATTATCACTACTGCCGAAAAGTTGGGCAAGGCGCAACCAATAGATATGCAGCATGCCATCAACTCCATGACCGCATTAAATAAAATTGGAGCACAGTTAGCTGGATTTGAAGGCGTACATGCGCTCACCGATGTTACTGGCTTTGGATTATTTGGTCATTTACTAGAGATGGCTCGTGGAAGCGGATTGGCTGCACAGCTTGATTTAAATGCCATTCCTGAATTAGAAAATTTAGATATTTACATGGATCAGTTCACGATTCCTGCTATCACCTATAGAAATTGGAATAGCTACGGACATTTGATTCAAGAGCCTGGAGCCCGTGAATTGCATTTAGGATGTGATCCGCAAACAAGTGGGGGATTGTTGATTGCTATTGATGAGAAAAATGTTGATGCGCTTTTGGACTTGTTTAAAGAGAACGATATTGATCAACGATGTTGGAAGCCCATTGGTAGGATGGTAGCAGCGATGGAAGGGGAGGGGAGTAAAGTAATTACTTTTTAAGGAGAAGAAATTATGCTTCGCATCATATTCAATTGGACGCGAAATCCGAATGTACACGAAATGCGAAAAATCAATGTCGCACCGCTTCGCGTATTTATATTTATTTTTCTGCTTAAAACAATATTTTAGTTGCACATGGAAAAACTAGAAAAAAAGAAAACAAATTTCGCATTTCGTGTACATTCGCATTTCGCGTCAGTTCGCATTTCGCGTCAATTCGCATTTCGCGTCAGTTCGCATTTCGCGTCAGTTCGCATTTCGCGTTATAAAGCTTTCAGTTCCGCCACTAATTTCGTCAACACCGTTTTCGCATCACCAAACAACATATTCGTTTTGGGATTGAAGAAGAGTTCGTTTTCGATACCTGCATAACCCGCATTCATGGAACGTTTGTTTACGATAATATGAGCAGCGTTTTCTACGTCGAGGATGGGCATGCCGTAAATTGGAGAGGCCGGATCATTATGGGCAGCTGGATTTACTACGTCATTTGCTCCAACTACCAACACTACATCGGTCGATGTAAACTCTGGATTGATGTCTTCCATCTCCACCAACTTATCGTAAGAAACATTCGACTCTGCTAATAGCACGTTCATGTGTCCTGGCATACGACCTGCCACGGGATGAATGGCATACTTTACAATGACACCTCGCTCTTCCAAAATCATTTCTAATTCGTGAATTACATGCTGCGCTTGTGCTACGGCCAATCCGTATCCTGGTACTATCACGACTTTCTTCGAATAATTCATTAGAACGGCTGTATCGCTTACATTGATGTCTTTAATGTTTCCGCTCATTTCGCGATCTCCAGTAGCTCCAGTGGCTCCAAAAGCGCCAAAAATAACATTGCTCAACGGTCGATTCATCGCTTTACACATCACGAGTGTCAAAAGTGTACCAGCAGATCCAACCAAGATTCCACCAGTGAGCATGATTTTATTATCGTACAAGAATCCACCAAAAGCTGCTGCTAATCCCGTAAATGAATTCAACAAGGAAATGACAACGGGCATATCCGCACCGCCAATTGGAATGGTAAACAGAATTCCATAAACGATAGCTGCAAAAAACAAAGCATACAAAATCGCCATATTATCGGGTTTCATCATCACCATCCAGGTTCCAAAAGCAACCAATGAAATCATAAAAATGGTATTGATGATATTGTATTGAGGCAAACGAATGGGTTTATTCATCGTGCCATTCAACTTCAAATATGCAATCACGGATCCACTGAAAGAAACGGTACCAATCACCATTCCAGCGATGATGGCTGCTAAGGCTCCAGTGCTATCTAGATTGTGTTGATATTCCATCAACCCTATCAAAGCAGCACAAGCACCACCCATTCCATTAAACATAGAAACGAGCTCTGGCATCTTGGTCATTTGAACACGCTTGGCAGTTAACCAACCAATAACGGTTCCTAGAGCAATGGCTCCAAAAATGAGGTAATACACCATGGCAGGAACTACAAATGCAGTATCTACATTTCCAGCGTGATCTTTCTTTTCGAATAGGAAAATAGTTCCGAAAATGGCAATCACCATTCCGAATGCAGCGTATAAATTACCTCTACGTGCCGACTTTGGATTCCCCATCATTTTCAATCCAACGATGAAAGTGACAGATCCAAAGAGGTAACAAATTTCGAGCAGGGAGCTCTTCATAATCTTTAAATATTAATCGTTATACTATTATTTTTTCTTGAACATTTCCAACATGCGATCGGTCACCACAAAGCCACCCACCACATTTAATGTTCCGAGTAGTACAGCTAAAAATCCAAGCACGAGAGCAAAGACATTAGAAGGGTCGATGTTTAACATCACATAAATGGCACCCACGATAACCACACCGTGAATGGCGTTTGCTCCACTCATGAGAGGAGTATGCAAAACGGTAGGCACACCGCCAATTACTTCAATTCCAACAAATACAGACAGTATGACGAAATAAAGCATTTCGCGGTGTTCAGATACTAGGTTAATTAGAGATTCCATTTCAATTATTGTTTATCTAAATTGTTGGG
>CAIXTT010000121.1 GCA_903922455.1 uncultured Bacteroidota bacterium
CAAGAGAAAAAAGTAGAAATAGTTGAGCCACCAAAACCAATTACGCCTGTTGCAAAGTTGAATGAAGTGGATTCATTCCAGCAAATGGTAAATGCATTGCCTGTGAATGGTGGTGACGATCCAAACCCAACAAACAAACCTGCTGTTGGTAGTGATCCAACAATTGGAATTGATGTGCAAGCTGGAACCGAAAAAATGCAACCAGGTAAAGGAGAAGATGGAAACGATTTTTGGAAAGTAGAAAAACCGGTGAGTGCAGGTGTGGAGTCAGAACCTCTCATCCTCCTTGCTCCCGATACCATCAGCAGAAGCATTGAAAGAATAGTTGAACCTAATCGTGTAATCACATTGTTGCGTGTTAAAGAAGGCGATCAAATAAAAGAATACCGATCGGTAACTTATTCTTGGGGCGGAAAATATTTTTTTATGGATAAAAATTATTCGATCTCGGAGCAGCTTTTTAATTATTTAATAAATAGTGGGGCGAAGTAAATTTGAGAAGGCTACGAACCTTCGGGACTCGAAATGCGAATTAACACGATCCCGATAGCTATCGGGATCGAAAATTTGTTTTCCGAGAGGTTTTAAAATTCTAGCTCTTATATTATTTGCAGCTTAACCGCTAGGAACGCAGGGAAGGCGCAAGGGATCCGTGATAAACCGATTTATCCGTGTAATCCGCGTTCAATATTAGGATCATTATAAAAACGAAATTTATTATAAAAACCCGCCCGCAGTAATGCAGGATAATTTTGGCAATGCCACTTACTTCGACAACCTACTATCAATATCTTCATTCAAATTCCGTGAAACAGGAATGACGGTATCCGAGCTGTCTAGTACCAAACGATAGCCTTGTGAATTTCCTGAAACGGAAATAACACGATCTAAATTTACAATCCAGGCACGATGACATCGGTAAAAAGCAGTGTACGTTCTTAAATCTTCCTTCGCATTTTTTAAAGTGCTGCGAAGTAATTTATGTGCTTCTTTTCCTTGCTCTAAATAGGTTACGGAAATATAATTGTCGGCAGAAGTGATGTAAAGTAGACTTTTAGCTTGAATAGTTAATTCTTCATTTTTATTGTCCGACTTCAACGTAATCATCGCATCGGGCGCCGACTCTAACCTTTTTTTATGATGCATGTGTTTGCTGATCTCCTCAGCACTCTTGGAGTTTCTATGGTTGAGTAAGAATTGCATCACCATTACATTGATAGAAACAGGAAGTATGGCAACCAAAATTGTGAATACTTGAAACATACCAACGTACTCAAAAGATAAAGTATTAGTAAATACAAAGCCCGAGTAAATGGCATAAGCGAGTCCGATCGTGAATATAATCCACATAATAAATAAAATCTCTCGCCCCACCGACCATCCACTTTCACGAAAGTATTTTGGGAAGAGCTTCGTTACCATAAATACATTCAGCAAAACCATGATGCAGGTAACAATTCCATACCCCGCTGTAATTTGTAATGCAAACAAATTCTCAAATCGGTATAAACTAAATGGGCGAAATACAAATAAGAAAGCAAAGACAAGGAATCCTGAAAATAACGCTGATTTAATTCTACGCGAAGAACTATCGTAATAAGGGAAGGGTTTATCGAAGAGGGCTTTCAACATAACAGGCAATGTTCACTTCAAAATTTCTATTGCAAGTACTTTTCTTGAAAGAATTGACTGTAATTTTTGATGTCTTTCGTGCGTGTTAGCTCCGATAAATTTTGTTGGGAGATCACATAATATTGAACTTGCTGAGGATCGAATTGGTTCACCAAATTTTCTTCACCAACAATACTTTCGTAATACGACATCGCATCATCCTTATTGGGGAATGACATCACCGCTATGTACTGTATATTTAAATCTATATTTCCATTATTAACGGTAAGCGGAAGATTTGAAAAATCCCTTGAGTTGAAGGCTTTTATTTTTGTAATGAGTTCTGCCGATTGTATCAAACCTTTAGGAGATAAAATCACAAAGAAATGTGCGGCATCTACATCATTGATATATTTTGCAGATGCTGCAAAAGGATCTTTAAGGTTGTTTGTATCCACTGCCGCAGTATCAAGCGTTGTTTTCTGGATATTATTTCCTTGTATGTAATCTAAAATTTCTTTCGCTTTTATGCTTACTGAATCTTTTGGATAACGGCGAATCACATCTTCCAACTCAAATTGAAAGTCATTCAATGTTCTCGTTTTCCCAACGGCTAATGCTTTTAAGAATGAAAACTTGGGCGATAAAGCATTGTTCACAGGGAAACTCTCATCAGCATATTGCTTTCGC
>CAIXTT010000122.1 GCA_903922455.1 uncultured Bacteroidota bacterium
ATGTATTACAAAAAATCAGAACCACATAAAGCAGCTGTTGTAGGTGATACTGTGGGTGATCCTTTTAAAGATACTTCGGGGCCATCTATGAATATTCTTATTAAGCTATCTTCTTTAGTTGGATTAACCATTGCTCCATTAATCGCAGTGAATGGTGGACATGGTGCAGGTTCAGGAATGGGTGCCGACGATTGTTGTGCAAGCAAGGCGAAGATGGAATGTTATATGGACATGGATGCCGCTTGCGATATGGATGCAGAAGGAAATTGTGTGATTGACTCAGCTACTTGTGCTGAGTGGATGGCTGCTGGCAAATGTGACAGTAGTGATTGCATCAAAATGGAAAATGGCAAATGTCATATCAAATCCGATGCTTGCGAGAAAATTACGGGTGCTGATTGTTGCAAAAACAAACAAGCAAGTTGTGAAAGCGATTGCATGAAGAAATGTAAAGAGCAAGGCATTGAATGCGGAAATGGAAAACCTTGTCCGATGATGAAAAGCGGTACTGCTTCGCACGATTGTGCAAAAGGATGCGATGCTGCATGTATGAAGTCGTGTGAAGAAAAAGGAATGGCTTGCAAGGGTCAAAAAGAGAACTGCTGTAAATAATATTTACCTCCAAATTATGAAGAGCCTGTGATTCGATCACAGGCTTTTTAGTTTTCCGAACGTGCTTCCTCTAAAATCCTTAACTTTGTATAGTGTTTAAAATCTATTCAATATCTTCTCTGAAATGGTCAACATTTTTCATGTTGATGGGCTTACAGTTTTTATCCACTACTTCGATGGCCTTTACAGATGTTTCTTTTTTTTCAGATGGCACAGACGATAGTTTATTAATTGTTGCGACCTCGAATAACGATAATTCAAAAAGCGATTTTGAATTAATGGCAACCCACGAACGAAAAAACCCTTATCCCATAAAAAAGAAACCAAGCTTTTTATTGTTAGGGAAAAAAAATATAGTAAAATACAATCCCGTGAACTTACTTTTTGGTGGGATGTTATATACCTATCAAGCGGTGATCTCTTCGCAAATTGCTGCCGATTGTCCTTACGAAGTTTCATGCTCAGCATTCAGTAAACAAAGCATACAAGAATTTGGATTGATAAAAGGTTTAGCACTTAGCGCAGATCGATTAACGCGTTGCACTAAATCAACGATAAAACAAATTCATGCTCTTCGTATTTCCGAAAAAGGTGCGCTCATCGATTTCCCTTCCTACTATCGCTTAAAGAAACATACGCACGAATGAAAATAAAATTCATCGTTTTATGGATGTGTTCTTTGTTTCCCTACTTGAGTTTTGCACAAGAAGACACTATTCAACTTCGGGATGAGTTGAATTTCATTTTTCATTTAGGAGAAAACAAACAGATTGATGATTTAGAATTTTATAGCAATCAAATTTTAAATAATACACTTACCTACTCACAAGATTTACGAGATTCAGTCGCTTTTGCGAGTGGTACCTTATTTAATGATTTCAAAAAATCAATTAAAGCACGACATTATTTCGATCAAGTAAGTATCCACTCCGTATTTAAAATACCTTCTGCTTACACCTCCGGATTAGTGGAGATGGATGAAAATAAATACGACTTAGCCTATCAAAAAATATACGATGCGCCCGAAGCCGAATCGGGAATATTATTTGAGTTGCGCATTTTTGAATTAGCGGGTTTATCCTTACTTCAAAAAGACTATGAACAGTTTGATCTCTTAGCCACCGGATTTTTTCCAGAAGACTCTACCATCCAAGCAGAATTAAAATATTTAAGTGACTACAGTTACCTCCTACAAAACATGAAAAAAAAATCAGGTTTTGTTGCAGGAGCATTATCGGCCATTATTCCGGGATTAGGTAAGGTGTATACGGGTTTACCAGGCCAAGCCCTAGCATCCTTCTTAAAAATAGTCCCGCTTGGAATTATAACGGCTGAGAATTACCGTAATGGTGGATTCAAGAATGTACAGTTCTATATCTTTGGTTCCTTATTTTCACTATTCTATATTGGTGGAATATGGGGAAGCTCAATCAGTGCACAAATTGTTTATCAAGAAAAAGTAGATGAAATACAGCATAACATCAGGGTGGGCTTGCATGTTCCTGTTGACCGTATTTTCCACTAAAGCGTTTACACAAACGCTGGAATCGGCCGACAGTCTATTTGCAATACAGCAATTTGATCACGCATCATTGATGTACGAGCGTGCCATTTATGAACGGCCGGGGGATCCAATTTTTTTGGCCACGACACTGCTCTCTAAAACAAATTGTTTAAAAGCTCAGCAAAAATTTGAACAAATAGGAAGTCTACTTTCTCGCATTGAATTATCAAGTTTAAGTGATAGTATAAAACAAGAAATTTATTTTCAAAAAGGGTTAGGTTACTACCTCTCCGACAATTTTGAACTCGCCGAAAAAAACATCTCTCCTTCATTTAACCTAGCATCTTTCAATACTAATACACAGTTAAATTCCGTTTTGCTTTACACCTTTATTTTAGATGAGTTAGGAAAATGGAATCAAGCCCATCAAGTGATGAATGATTACATTCAAAATAATAAGATATTCACTATAGAAAATAAATTAGTATTGAAGCAAACTTTAGATTCTATTTACGAGCCTTCTCTCCAACCAACATTAAGAAGCATCAAAAAAGCGAAAACGTTATCATTGATCTTTCCGGGTTTAGGCCAAGCCTATAATGGAGATTACAGAAAAGGAATTTTAAATTTACTATTAACAGGTGGAAGTGCTACCTTTGGTGTTTACAATGTACTTCAGGCAAATTACATTACTGCGGCTACAGCTGGAGTTTATTTATTCTTATACTTCTACTTAGGTGGAGCCAATCAATCGAGCTATAATGTGCCTACAAAAAATTATATCAAAAAAAGAAAATACAACGATCAATTAAAATCTGAAATGATTTACTTCAGTACATTTATTTCCAATGTTCGCTTATCCAACCAACCATGAATCAAAAAATAATAAAATATTTTCTTTTCATTTTTATGTTTCCAATGTCCATGATGGCACAGGAATTACAACCTCTCACTTTAGCTGGTCACAAATCGGGCGTTAATGTTTTCAGTTTTTCTCCGGATGGAAAAAGATTGATTAGTGGCAGTAAAGATGGCGCTCTAAAAGTGTGGGACGTCACGCAAAACTATAAAGTCATCAAAGAATTTTCTTTCGGTGATGATGCCATTACTGCACTTCATTACAATCACAAAGGCGATAAAATTTCAATTGGAAGTTTAGAGTGTTTACAGATTTACAATAGTACTACTTTCAAAAGAATGGCCAGAAAAAAGAAAGCACATGTTACGTTTGTAAAATCAGGAAATTTTTCGCCAGATGATCATTTCATCGTAAGTAGCAGCTGGAAAGAAAATGCACTGGTCGTTTGGGAAAGCACATCATTGAAACAAGTCATAGAGCTATCTGAGCCTATATGGACAGACGAGGCCTTCTTCTCACCGGATGGGAACTACATCATATCATGCAACCATGACAATAATGCAAAAATTTGGGATGTTAAGACCGGTAATATATTGAAGACTTTTGCCGGTCATAGTGATTGGATATATTCGGTGAAAGTGAAAGCTGATATGAGCACACTTATTACAGGGAGCTTTGATCAAACATTAAAACTGTGGGATTTAAAAACCGGAAAACTGCTTACTTCCCTCAACGGCCACAAAGAGGGTATAACAACCATTGCCCTTTCCCCAAATAATCAACTTTTAGCCAGCGGTTCTGTCGATGGCGCCATCATCGTGTGGGATGTGATTACTCAGCAAGAAAAATTCAAATTGAGAGAGATCGGTTCAGCCATTTTACACTTGGAATTTTCTCCGGATGGTAAAAGTTTGGTCGCGGGTAATTTTGATGGATCTCTTTTGGTTTGGACTATGCCCGATTCAAAATAGAACTTACCTACACTTGAAAATATTCTTACCTTTGTACAATTAATTTACAAGAAAATGAAAAAAATATTACTCTATTCTCTTCTCTTTATCTCTACTGCAGGGTTTTCGCAAGATGTGATCACATTGACGGACGGTAGAACTGTAAATGCTAAAATCTTAGAGTTAACTACGGACCAAGTCAAATATAAGAAGACCGATAATTTAGAAGGCCCTACGTATACCGTAAAGATATCTGAATTGAATAAAATCAAATATGCAAACGGTTCTGAAGATATCTTTTCTGCTGCAAAAGAGACCAAAGAAAATTCACAAGGGAATAGCGACCTCCCTCCTATTTTTAAAGGAAAATTTGACGTAAATGATCCGGAAACTGCTACTTACATGGAAGCCGTAGTAAAAAATGCTGGGGCTAAATTGCTTGAACGATGTGTAGGTAAAGCAGACAATCAAACTACTGAAATTTTCTTTGGGGATGTTTTTAGAGATGACGCAGCCATTGAACTCATTATTCCATTTCAGGTAAAATGGGACAAAGGAATGGCGAACAAACAAAGATGGATCAGAGGGGCCGTCATTATAAACAGGCAAGGCGAACGCAGCTGGAAATATCAATCGGATTCAGGTTTGATGTTTAGTGGATGTGCTAAAAGTGTTTTAGAATTATAAAAAATATTCAAGATTAACAACCCGTCTTAAATAGAAAAGGCTGCCTTCCTAGGAAGACAGCCTTTTCTATTTAGGCAGGATAACGAATTATTCGCTAGCTTTCAATTTGCTTGTTTTGATAGGTGTTCCATTAACAACCCATCCTTGACGATAGAATTCCCATCTTGAAGAAACAACACCATCAATTAATGCGTCATAACCTGGACCAGCATTTTCAATTGCTTTGTCTACAGCTGCCTTCAACATAGGCTGACCACACATTTTCATTTCTTTACCTTCGGTACGAGGACCTTTTGCATCATTTGGAAGACGTAAAGTAACATTCTTAGAACTGATTACTGTAAAGTCAATTAATCGCTGATTGCATGAAGATAATGCAACAGCACAAACTACTAAAATAGGGAGTGCAATTTTTTTCATAATTTTTTAATTTATCTTAATTCTTATTTGTGGCAAATATAATTCTTATACTATACATCCCAAAATAAAAAATAACCCCTTCATTAATAAAAATGGGATAAATGCTGCAAACAGCCCAACAAGATTTTAAATTATATGCTTATTTTCAATTTATTACGCTTTTTTATAACATTTTTTGAATGAACTTCTATTCTGTTTGCAATCCGTATTTTTGCCTCATTCTTGAGAATCCTAATAAAATCAATCGATCAAATCTGAACTTCTAGACCAAAGCGAATCCATTTAAAGATTGTATCTTCATCTTTGTTCAGCCTTAACCCATGAAAGTGAAACAGAAAAAATATCCATCTACAAATCCTCCTTCTTTAAATGTATCCATGGAGAAGTCCATCTCCAAAAAATACTTATACATTATCATTGGAATAGCTGCTTTCCTGCTCTATGCAAATACACTGGGGCATGATTATACCGTAGATGATACAACGGTGATAAAGAACAATAAATTCACCGTTCAAGGTTTTGCGGGGTTAGATGAAATTTTTACTACTTCCTACCGAGCGGGATATTGGGACAGAACAGAAGGATTGTACCGTCCTATTTCAGTAGCTATGTTTGCTATGGAATGGGCCATTGCACCAGAGCAGCCTTGGCTGGGGCATTTTATGAACGTATTTATCTATGCGTTGACAGCAGTGGTCTTATTTTCTTTGATGCGTTCACTCCTTCGCAAAATGCATCCTTTCATTCCGCTTCTAGTTACCTTACTGTGGATCTTTCATCCTGTTCATACCGAAGTAGTAGCAAACATTAAAAGTAGAGATGAGTTATTGAGTTTTTTCTTCGGCATTTTAACGCTGCGCTTATTGATGTTGCATCTCGATTCAAAAAAAACATATGCACTCATCGTATCCTTCATCGTTTTCTTTCTTGGATTACTTTCGAAAGAAAATTCGGTGACATGGGCTGGAGTAATTCCTTTAGCTATTTGGTGTTTCACGAATGAAAGTTTGAAAAAAACAATTACGCTGAGTTCATTGTATGTGGGACTTATTGTTGTTTACTTAATCATTCGACAATTAATTTTAGGCGAAGGTGGAAGTGATTATCAACTGATGCTCGTGAACAATAGTATGGTAGGAGCTTCAAATTTCGCCTCTCAATTCGCCACGGCAATCTCCATACTTGGCAAGTATATCTATTTATTTTTATTTCCAGTTACTTTAGTTTTTGATTACAGTTACAATACCATTCCCAATGTTACTTTTTCCAATCCGGCAGTACTCCTTACATTAATTGCATTGGTTTTCGGATTAATTTACAGCTTTAGAAGTTTGCCCGGTCGTTCCGCTGCTGCGTTTGGCATCCTTTTCTTTTTAGGAACGGTTTCACTCGTAAGCAATGTTTTTTTCCTGATTGAAGCTACGATGGCCGAACGATTTATTTTTACACCCACCTTGGGTTTATGTGTCTTGGTTGGTGCAATGGCCAATACTATCTTAACCAAGAAAAATAAAAAGAAAGAACACGAATTGACAATTCCATCTATCACAAAAAATATTTTATTTGTCCCGAGTTTAATCGTGTTGGTTCTTTTTGCTGGACGAACGTATAGCCGAAATTTAAACTGGAAAAACAATTTAACTTTACTGCAGCATGATGTAAAAATTTCACCAGAGAGCGCGCGAATTCGATATGCGTTGGGGAGTACTCTTTTAGTAGAAGAAGCTTTACTTGCGCCCGAAGGAAGTACAGAAAGAAATAATTTACTTGACAAAGCCATTGTAGAACTTACAAAAGGCGTATCCATTTTACCGAACTACAACGACGCTTGGTACAATTTGGGTGTTGCTTATAAAGATAAAAGAGATGCAAAGAATGCAATTGCAAGTTTTGAAAAAGCAAGATCGTATAAAGCCTTTACAGAAGCAAGTCGTTTTTCAAGCGCGGGGGTTGCCTATGGAATCGATGGTCAATACGAAAAAGCATTAGCAGATCTTTCCACTGCAGTAAAACTCGAACCGAATGAGCCCGACAATTGGAACAACTACGGACTTTATCTAAGTGAGGCTGGAAAATTTGAAGAAGCGCTCATTGCTTTAGACAAATCAATCTCCTTAAAACCCAATTTCCAAAAAGCAATTTACAACAAAGGAAATGCCTGGGCCAAGGTGGGCAAGTATCAAGAGGCTCTAAAAGAATATCGATCAGCGTTAAACATTAATGCTGCGTATACCGATGCGCTCAATAACAGTGGGAATTGTTACGTTATGCTTCAAAAATTTGACAGTGCACTCATCTACTTTCAACGCTCAGTCGATGTAGATCCAAACAATGTGAAAGCGGTTATGAATTTAGCGGTTACTTTGCAAAATACAGGAGATACTGCAAAGGCAAATATTTATTTCCAAAAAGCAAGAAGCCTGGGAGCTACCTTATGAAAAAATTAATTGGTTTATTTATTCCAGTCCTCTTTTTAATGAGTTGTACCGATGAACCCATCGTTCAGCATTCATCTTATTTTTCTATTTCCTCATTTTTGAATGAAGAGATTAAACAACATCAAAAGTCAAAAACCCGTTTAGCAAAAGAAGTAATTAGAGACGAAGTGAAAGAATCGAAAAATATTGATACCCCGAACTGGGAACATGAGCTCAAACCCTTTTTCGAAAGTGATATTGATAAACCTGCCTGGCATTTAGCGTACGAATGCGACACGGTACAAACCGACTCACTTCTGCAAATTGTATATGTTGCACGGGATGAAAAAGCACCCGTACGAAGAATGCAAATCGATTATCTGCATGAACAAATTCAGAAAATCGAAATACAATTTGAAAAAACAAATCCTTGGTTTTCGCTAAAAAGACAACTTATCTACAAACATCTTGTCGGATATCAAATCCATGGAGAACAACAGATGGTTTTATCCGATCCTTCCTGCTTTGAAATCAACGTAAAATTCATTCCATAAAAAAATAAATGCCCATCTCCTTACTCCTTGGATTCTGGTTAGGAATCCTCCAACTTCCTGATGCATCCTTACCTTTTCAATTTGAATTGAAGCAACACGATGGAACTTCGGTCATGATTATTCACAATGCGGAAGAACGAATTATTTGTGATGAAGTTACGATGCAAGGTGATTCCATCTTCATCAAACTTCCGCTTTACAATTCTGAATTTCGATTAAAGATTGGAAATGAATCGTTAACTGGAAATTGGAATAACAACGGAAGAAAAGTCCCAACAAGTATTCCTTTTACGGCTACTAAAAATATTGATTATCGTTTTTCCGCATCTTCTACTTTGCCATCCTCTATAAATTTAGAAGGATCTTGGGAAACATGGTTCGATGCGGGTACTCCCGATTCATCATTAGCCATCGGACGATTTAAAAGAAATGGAAATAAAGTATTCGGAACCTTCTTAACTGAATCAGGCGACCATCGATACTTAGAGGGAATCGTTGATCAAGATAGTTTAAAGCTAAGCGTTTTTGATGGGACGCATGCGTATTTATATTTAGCAAAAGTACAAGGCGAAGAAATGGTTGGCATGTACTACGCAGGGAATTCATACAAAGCACCCTTTCGAGCCAAAAAAAATAATTTTATCGAACTCAGGGATCCATCTACCCTCACTCAAGCCACAGGAGAAATTAATTTTACACTTCCTGATGTTGACAGCAATATGATTTCACTAACGGATGTGGAGTACCGTCATCATGTGAAAATAATTCAACTATTTGGAACTTGGTGCCCTAACTGTATGGACGAAAGTATTTTTTTGGATAGTATTTATATTACTCGAAAAGAGGAAGGTTTAACTATTTTTGGATTGGCATTTGAGCGATCACCTGATTTTAATATTGCCAAAAAAGGAATAATAAAAATGCAAAAGCGATTAAATATTCACTATCCCTTATTGATTGCAGGAACCAATAAAAAAGGAGATGTACAAAAAGTTTTACCATCCATACAAAACTTTTTCTCCTATCCTACCACCTTATTTGTCGATCGAAAAGGGAATATTGTGAAGGTTCATAGCGGATTTTCGGGTCCTGCCACGGGCCAGGAATTGGAAAAATATAAATTCGACTTCAATAGAACTTTAGATCGCCTTTTGCGTTAATCATTTAATTGAATATCAATTATTTAAATCAAAATAATTAGGTTTTCAACTCTAAAATCATATTAAATTCAACTTTTTACTACTTTTATTCACCTATGAATATGATCTATCTGCCCAAATAAATTATCGATTAGCCTATAAACGAGTTGAACCACCTAAACTTTTTCGGATATTTGAAGGCGGATTTTGAAAAAATATTATTCCGTCATCTTACTACAAAAAGTTTGCAACAACAAAAAAATCCTGTAACTTGCAGAACATAATATTCCCAAAACAAAAATAACAATCCATGAAAAAACAATTACTATTTTGGATTACCTTCCTAATGTTTCCATTTTTAGGTTATTCACAGTGCACAACGACTAATGCAACAACATGCGTTTGTAAAAATGGTACTACCAATTGCGATTTATTACCAGACATTCATGTTGCTCCTCCACCTCTCAGTGTTTATGGAACAAGTGGGCACGTAGAGTACCCACAAGTTTGTAATCCTTCTTGTAGTGGTAATGATGGTCGTCTTCGTGTTTCAGTTTCTACTCCCAACATTGGATTGGGTGCGTTGGAAGTTCGTTCTACCTCTACTGCTATTTGCGGTACGGATACATTTTATAGCGTAGCTAGTAATTTTACTTGTCCAAACGGTCAACCGTTAAAGACGAGATTAAATCAGCGGGTTTATCACAAAAACGGAAATACGATGACTTCGTATGATCGTTATGCTGGAACAATGACTTATCATCCTAGCCATGGTCACATGCATGTGGATGATTGGGGAATATATACATTGCGTAACGCAACTGCAGATCCAAATCCATTGAATTGGCCTGTAATTGGTACAGGTTCAAAGCTTGCATTTTGTTTGATGGATTACGGTTCTTGCTCTACTTACAACGGACATTGCAGAGATAGTGCGAACAACACAATGCTAAATGCAAACTTCCCGAACTATGGTTTAGGAGGCGGAAGTTATGGTTGTTCTCCAACGGTACAAGGAATTTCTTCTGGTTACACGGATATTTACTATCAGTCTTTAGACGGAATGTGGGTAAACTTACCTCCAGGATTATGTAATGGTACGTATTGGTTAGTGGTTCAATTGGATCCTTACAACGTCTTTTTAGAGAGTAACGAAAACAATAATGTAATGGCAGTTCAGGTAAACCTTACTCAACAAGGTGGATCTGTTCCAACAGTAACAGCGAGTGGTACTACTTCTTTCTGTCAAGGTGGAAGTGTTTCTTTAACTGCAACTGCAGGTGCCAATTATTTATGGTCGAATGGTGCTACAACACAATCGATCACCGTAAATCAATCGGGAAGTTATAATGTGACTGTTAGTAATGGATCCAGCTGTTCAGCAACATCTCTCGCAACAACTGTTTCCGTTTCACAAATTCCAGTTACTGCATCTACATCCAATAGTTCTATTTGTGCAGGCGACATTGTTCAGTTAACATCGTCTGCTTCTTCAGGCGGAACTACTAATCAAGTGGTTGCTTTAACAAATAGTGCTGTGTTTTCTATTCCTGACAACAATGCAACCGGAATATCAAGTCCTATTACGGTAAGCAACATCAATCCTGCTACATTAAATTCGAATACCATCGTATCTGTACGTTTAAATATTACTCATACTTACGATGGTGAATTGTTAGTGCAATTAATTTCCCCTTCACAAAACACCATCAACTTGAGTAATCGTCGTGGTGGTAGTGGGGATAATTTCAACAATACATTATTCACTGCGAATGCAGCCACTCTTATTTCTGCTGGTTCAGCTCCATTTGCTGGCACCTATCGTCCTGACGGAGCATTTTCTTCTTTAACAGGAAATGTAAACGGAACTTGGATTTTAAAAGTAAGTGACTTAGCAAGTACTGATATAGGAACACTTAATTCTTGGACCTTGTCACTGAACAATGTTGTTCCAACAACAGTAAGTTACAACTGGACATCCAATCCGGCAGGCTTTACAAATCCAACTCAAAACACAAGTGTATCTCCAACTACGACTACTACATATACTGTAGTAGCAACAGAAAGTGGAAGTGGATGTAGTGGATCAAATTCAGTAACAGTTAATGTTGGAAATAATTTAAATGTAACTACTAATACTCCCGCTCCAATTTGTAATGGACAAAGTGCAACACTTTCTGCAATTGGTGCCGACAATTATTCATGGAGTCCAAGTACAGGATTAAGTGCAACTACCGGTGCAAATGTTTCGGCTAATCCATCACAAACCACCACTTACATGGTAATTGGAACAAGTGCTGGATGTGCAGATACTTCTTATGTAACATTAGTTGTAAATACGCCGCCTACCATTACCCATACTGGAAATGCAAGTATTTGCGCAGGAAATTCCGCAGTAATTCAAGCAACGGGTGCTTCCAATTTAATTTGGAGTCCAGCAACTGGTTTAGATGTTACTTCTGGAAATTTAGTAAATGCATCTCCATCACAAACGACTACTTATACCATATCAGGAAGTAGCAACGGTTGCCTTGAAACTAGTCAAGTTATGGTTACTGTAAATAATTTACCAAACGTTACTGCAACTTCTACTGCAAGTATTTGCGCTGGTCAAAATACAAATTTAACTGCAAATGGTGCACTTACTTATTCTTGGAGTCCAAGTACAGGTTTAAATCAATCCACCGGAACGACAGTTATTGCATCTCCTGCATCATCGACTAACTATACTGTTGTAGGAACTGACATCAATGGCTGCACAGGTTCTACACTCTCAAATGTAAGTGTAGATGTTATTCCTGCTGCGGTTTCTGCTGTTACAGGTGCCTCTACTCTTTGTGCTTCTGCAAGTGAATTCTATTCTGTAGGTGCGGCAAACAATGCAAGTTCTTATACATGGTCTGTGCCTAGTGGTGTAACCATTCTTTCTGGACAAGGAACTACTTCTTTAGAAGTTTCAACAAGTACTGCAAATGGGTCTATTTGTGTTGCGGCTTCAAATAATTGTGGAAGTAGTGCTGCTGCTTGTAAAGCAATTGTTTCAAATGTAATTTCACCTGCAAAGCCAGCAACGGTTTTGGGAGCAGCAAAAGCTTGCGACGGTTCAGTCGAAGTATACAGTGTCGCTCAAGGAACAGATGCAACTTCTTACAATTGGATTGGTCCTGCTGGAACTAGTATCCTTTCAGGAAATGGAACTAATACCATCACATTACAATTCAGTGTTGGATTTACAGGTGGAAATTTAAAAATTACTGCATCAAATGCATGTGGCACTAGTATTATTCGCTATAAAGCACTTAGTTTAAATCTACCCGCTACTCCATCTTCAATCATTGGAAATGCATCGGGTGTATGTAATAGTTTAGAATCGTATAGTGTTACTGCAGTGGCCGGAATCACTTATGTTTGGGCGGTACCTGCCGGTGCTACTATCATCTCTGGTCAAGGTAGCAATGCTATTTCCGTTCAATATGCGCCGAGCTTTGCCATGGGAACCATTTCGGTTAGTGCAACGAATGGTTGTGGTTCAAGCACAGCAAGAACCAAGACTGCGAAAGCCGCACCCAGTTATCCTGCAGCAATTGTAGGCGCTGCTAGTGTATGTGCTGATCAAACGGGAGTGGCCTATAGCGTTTCTTCTATTTACGGAACAAGTTCATATACTTGGACCAGCCTAACAAATTCTACCATTGCATCGGGACAAGGATCTAATGTAATACTTGTAGATTTTAATGCGAACGCCACTTCAGGGAAAGTAAAAGTAACCGCAACGAATGCGTGTGGAGTATCATCTACCCGTGCAAAATCTGTTACTGTTAGTGCTTGTGCAAAAGTGTCTGATGAAAACACAGAAGCTAATGTTTCTTTATTGCCAAATCCTGCTTCCTCATTTGTAGAAATTCAGTTCCAAAGTTTGTTGAATAAAGACGGAGTACTAAGAATTGACAATATTTTAGGACAAGCTGTATACTCACAAGAAATAAAAGTGGAATATGGAATCAACTCTTATAAATTAGATGTTCGTGAATTCACAAAAGGTGTTTATGTTGTAAGTGTTAAGCAAGAGGGTAAATCCATTGCGAAACGCTTAATCATTGAATAATTAAAACTTTACTATAAAACGAAGCCGTTCTTTGAATAAAGGAACGGCTTCGTACTTTTGTACCATACACCACAACACATGAAAAATCCATTTCTCTATTTCGCCTTCTTGATTTTCTTATCTCACGGAAATAGTTCTTCCGCACAATCCATCGCCTGGACTCAATTTGATATGAGCAATTCGGGTTTACCCAACAACTCCGTACGTTGCATAGCTTTTGAGAATGATAGTACGGCTTGGATTGGCACTGACTTCGGGTTAGCTAAATTCAGCAATGGGGTGTGGACGATTTTTAATACTTCCAATTCAGGTATTGGTAATAATGACATTCGAAGTATCGCTATTGACACGAATCACGTGAAGTGGATTGGCACCTTTGCTAATGGGATCAGTGTTTTTAATGATACGATGTGGACCCTCTACAATACTTTTAATTCATCATTACCAGATGACTTTGTAAGAAGTTTGGCGATAGATCAAAACAACACCAAATGGATAGGTACGGTTGGCGGATTAGCAAAAATGGATTCGGCTAATAATTGGTATGTATATACGATGTGGAACAGTGTACTCGGCTCAAACAATATTGCTTGTATTTATGTAAATCCAAACACGGATGATAAATGGGTAGGAACTGTAAATGGGGGTGTTCTGCTCATCGAGAAAGATACCAATCTCACTTCCTTTACCATTCAGAATTCAGGCATTCCGGATAATACTGTTCTTGGCATTGACATGGATATAAATCAAAATTTTTATTTAGCTACTCCAGGGAATGGATTAGCAGTAAAACTAAATGGATTTGGTTGGTTGACGTATAATTTGGTTTCTTCTAATATTCCGACGGCAAGTCTTACATCGGTTGCGTTAGATGCACTTGACCAACCCTGGACGGGAACCAACACCCATGGACTCCTTTACAAGAATGGAAGCAACTTCGTGAAATACGATACTTCCAATTCACCGCTTACCGATAATCTGATTCAAACCATTCGCATGGCGCATGATCAAAAATTATGGATTGGTACACAAACTGGAGGTTTATTTATTTTAGATCCTTCTTTATTGACGGGAGTTCAATCACTAACGGCGACGCCTAGCCTAATTATTTATCCGAATCCATGCACCAACTATCTTTACATTGAATCTATACAGCCCTTGCAAAAAATTGAAATGTGGGATGTAAGTGGGAAACTTATTCATAATATTTTTAGAGAAGGAAACAGAATCGATTTGCAGTCGGTAGCTAGTGGAATTTATCAGTTTAGATGTACGGAAGAGAGCGGAAAAATTCATCTGCAGAAAATAGTGGTTAATCCATAAATTTATTTTTGAATCTTTGTCTTTGAGTAGACCTTAAAATGCTTCTCGCACTTTTATCGAAATTATTCTAGTCGCTATTTTTTCTCGCAAATGCCGGCAGGCAGGCGCAGAGACGCTAGGATAAGTTCGCAGATCTATTCTTCGTAATGTATCTCGCAATGATTAAAATTACGTTTATAATTGTCACTAGAATATTAAAACAGATAAAAGGAAAAACACATTTTAAATATTATAATTCTTAATTCTTATCCCGATAGCTATCGGGACTTAATTCTTAATTTTATTTCTGAATCACTGTATTTGTATAACGATTTAATTGCCCTTGCAATTGATTAAGTCGATTAAAATCTTCGAGCAATTCATCGTATGGTAATTCGGCTTCGATACGTGCTTTGAGTTGTTGCAACAATTCTTCACGCATTTTTCCCAACTGCTTTTTCTTGATGTACATGATGGGATCGATAACGGCTTTGTGTAAAACGGTTCTCTCCTCTCTTACTTCAACTTGATGGGCTGCCCAGTCTGCAAGTTCATAGGGCGGAGTTAATAAATGAATCGCCGTATTTTTTATTTGTGGTTCTAGCTCTTGTAGAAATTCTTGCTGATTGTATGGTTTTCCTTCATCAAACTGAACGGAGAAAGCTGCAAGTAATCCAGCATACGCTTCATTGGTAAAATGAATACCATCGTCGCGAAGAACGCTAATCACAAAATCAATTACCCGATAACGAACGGGGTCCACTTCCACCGATCCTAAATCCATAAAATCAAATTGCTCTTCTGCATAATGCAACAGAACGCGAATAATTTCCTCTTCTTGTATCGTTGCATCTAAATAATTAATCGGCTCTTCTTGCTCTAGAAACTCTTCCTCTGTGGGTGGAGGTAAGAAAGGATCCCCTGCATTTGGTGGTGGTGTACCTTCCCTCTTTTTATCTTGTTGACGTAAAATTTTATTGAGCTCGCCAATCAAAACAGTTTCACTCATCTCCATCAAATCGGAAGTATGCTTGATGTAAGTAGAGCGAGTGATGGCATCTGGAACTTTAGCAATGGTCTCTACGATATCGCGAATGAGCGCTGCCTTTTTGATGGGATCGCCGGAAGCATCGGAGAGTAATAATTTTGTTTTGAAGGTGATAAAATCTACCGCTTGTTCTTTCAAAAAAACTTTGAGCTCTTCGGTAGAAACTCGTTTTGCAAATGAATCGGGGTCTTCTCCATCGGGGAATAAAACCACCCGCACATTCATTCCTTCTTCCAAAATCAGATCAATACCACGTAGTGAAGCTTTGATTCCAGCAGGGTCACCATCATACAACACCGAAATATTTCGCGTGTACCTTCCTATCAATCGTATTTGCTCAATCGTTAAAGCGGTACCGCTCGAAGCAACTACATTTTCAATTCCTGCTTGATGCATCGACACGACATCCGTATAACCTTCTACCAAATAACAAGAATCAAAAGCAGCAATCGATTTTCTGGCTTGTGCGATGCCATATAAATTTTTACTCTTATAGTAAATCTCCGTTTCGGGAGAATTTAAATACTTGGGACTTTGCGGGTCCGTTTTTAAGATGCGCGCACCAAAAGCAACAACACGACCTGTTAAATTATGTATGGGAAAAATAACACGTCCACGAAAACGATCGTACTTTTTATTTTCTTGAACGATGATCAATCCTGTTTTTTCCAGCAATTCTTGCTGATGTCCTGCTGCTTCTGCCGCAGTGACCAATCCATCCCATTTATTGGGAGCGAATCCTAAATTAAATCGGCGAATTACTTCATCCGTAAACCCACGTTCCCGAAAATAACTTAATCCAATGGCCTTGCCTTCTTCATTCTCCCATAAATAATCTTGGTAAAATTTTTCTGCAAATGCGGTAACCGTAAATAAATTTTCGCGTTGCGTTTGTTGTTCTATGAACTCTGCAGTTGGCGCTTCTTCTTCAATGGCAATGCTGTACTTCTTTGCCAAGTAACGCAAAGCTTCTGGAAAAGTAAAATGTTCATGCTCCATCATGAAGGTAACAGAGTCGCCAGCTTTACCACAACCAAAACATTTATAAAATCCTTTTACAGGCGAAACGGTGAACGATGGCGTACGTTCATTATGAAAAGGACAATTCCCCAATAAATTAGCACCACGCTTTTTCAACGAAACAAAATCGCCCACCACCTCTTCGATGCGAACAGTTTCTAGAATTTGTTGTTTGGTGTTATTGTTAATCATGGAGTGTAAAGATACATCAGGCTATAAAATCTCGCATAAAAAATTAGTGATTTCGCTCGGTGGTAAACCTAACTAGCTGTTCCAATGAATCTTTATAAACAGAGGAGGGAAACGTATTCAATATAGTAAATGCCTGATCCTGATATTGGTGCATTTTCTCTTTGGCATACTTCAATCCACCTGCAGCCATCACCATATTAATCACTTGCTCCACACGAGCCTTATCGTCGCTATAACTTTTCACGGTATTGATGATAAATCGCTTGTCTTTGGATGAGGAATTATTCAGTGCATAAATGAGAGGCAACGTCATTTTATGTTCTTTAATGTCGATGCCACGTGGCTTTCCGGTTTTTTCTGCTTGTTCATAATCGAAGAGATCATCTTTAATTTGAAAAGCAATTCCTACGGCTTGACCAAAATCATGCATACTTGTTACACTTTCTTTGGTGGCATTTACGGAAGAAGCGCCTGTTGCGCAACAGCTGGCTATGAGTGAAGCAGTTTTAGCTTGGATGATATTGTAATAAATTTCTTCATTGATATCGAGCTTTCTTGCTTTTTCGATTTGCAATAATTCTCCTTCGCTCATTTTACGTACAGCCAATGAAACAATTTTCAGCAATTCAAATTCTTCGTGTTCTACAGATAGTAATAAACCGCGCGACAAAAGATAATCACCAACAAGCACTGCAATCTTATTTTTCCAGATGGCATTAATCGAAAAAAAACCTCTTCGCAAATTACTATCATCCACCACATCATCGTGTACCAATGTAGCGGTGTGTAACAATTCGATGAGTGATGCAGCACGGTAAGTACTTTCTGAAATACTTCCATTTAAACCGGCCGACAAAAACACAAACATGGGTCGCATCTGTTTTCCTTTTCGTTTCACGATATAATGCATGATGCGATCGAGTAGCGGCACGGAACTTTGCATCGCCTTGCGAAATTTCAATTCAAACTCCTCCATTTCCTTTCGGATGGGATGTTTGATTTCATCAAGGGTGATGGACATAAGGAAATTAATTCAATTTAAAATTTATTGGCATATTAAACTTCACGTTTACAGGTCTATCATTTTGAGTTCCTGGAATCCAGTCTGGCATAGCAGTAATCACTCTAATAGCCTCCGCGTCGATGGTTTCACTTAATCCTCGAAGAACATTTACACCACTTACTTTTCCTTTTTCTGAAACAACAAAAGAAACATAAACCCTTCCCTGAATTTTCTTCTCCTTTGCATCGACAGGATAATTTAGATTCATACTAAGATAATCCATAATTGCCGATGGTCCGCCAGGAAAAACAGGCATCACTTCTACCGCAATAAATACATTCTCATCCGAAGGATCCTTTTCTGGCAATTGCTGTGCAAATCCAGCGAATGGCAGGCTACACATTAAAATAAATAGAAGCTTTTTCATGAGCGTTGTTATTATGAAACGAAGATAGTCTTTTTACAGAAATTCCAACAAAATTAGCCTTTTGCTCTCTTAAAAACGGGAACTGTGCTGCAGGGTTCTCCGTACATGATACTTTTTACTACTGGACTCAATCGAGCCGTTAACTGAACATACGCTTGAACAGGAACAGGCTTCTTACTACAACCTTTGATCACGACACGTTGGTCGCGATATGCCTCCACATTAAAGTCAGCAATTTTTTGACGATACAACTCTTCCACTAACGTTTGTGCATTACCGAAAACAATGGTTTTTGCAAAGGGATGCAAAGAAGTACTCAAAAGCATCCATGCCCAACGAGGAATAATTGCATCGGTGGAACAAAACAAAGCGACGTGTTTGTCTTGATATTTACTCCAATCGTTCTCTGCTATAAAAGCTCTAAAATCTTTTTCACGCAGCAACAATCCTTCCACCAGCAAAGAAGCAATATCCAATTCCATCACATCGGATTCAGGATACCACTCTTCGAGGTCGAGGGTGAGGAGAGAGGAGGCGGAGACTTTATTTTCTATCATCTAGGGCTACGAATTACGAATCGATACGAATGTACGAATTACGAATCTTACGAATGCGCTAATACGCTAATTTTAGGTTACGAACTTGCCTGCAGAAAGCAGGTTACGAATCAATACGAATGTACTTTGGATACGAATTACGAATCGATACGAATGTACGAATTACGAATGCGCTAATACGCTGATTCACGAAATACAATGCGTAGCCTCGCAATTCAAATACTCCAATTCTTAATTCTGAATTCTGAATTAAACCTTACCACATCCCCAGCTCCAATCTTGCTTCTTCGCTCATCATGTCTTTTTCCCAAGGGGGGTTGAAGGTGATTTCAACTTTAGCGGTGTTTACGTCGGGGATATCGCGTACTTTTTGTTCTACGTCGGGAGGAAGTGTTTCG
>CAIXTT010000123.1 GCA_903922455.1 uncultured Bacteroidota bacterium
ATCATTTATTCCGTGGTTGATTTGTGCATTTTTTAGACTTTCGGTCATATTAATCACCGCCATATCATCGCCATACTGATAGCTTCTGGTTTCGCCCTCCCGCTCGTCGCCAACGCCTAATTTAGATGTACGATGATTCCCGATGCCGCTCTTTTTTAACTTACCAAAAATTTGGTCGAGTGCAAATTCACGAAGTGCCGATTCCATCTTAGCCGTCAATAATTTTTTACCGCTTCCTTCGCCCTTTTCTCCTTCTTCACCAGGCTCGATCTCTTCCTTAATATAACCCTTTTTCTTTAAGTCAGCTTCAAAATCTGCGAACGTATAATCGTCCGTAAAAATGTTGTATTCTTTATCCAGCATTTTGAGCCAATCAAAAGCTTCCTCAATATCACCAGAAGAATGAGTGAGTAGATCTTTGAAAATATCAAAAATGCGATCAAAGGGCGTTACATCTTTTGGAATATGCTTACTAAAAATAAAACCTTTACCAAAGTCAAAATTTATTCCATCCATTTTTTATTGTTTGAATCCCTATAACTAAACTATGGATATAACATAGCAACCCTCATTAAGTTTTATAAAGGTAGTGATTTTCGATTAAAAAGGTTGATTTTGAACTTTTACTACAATAGTGCTCATCGTGGCGAAGTGATTTGGTTTCGGGAAATAAGCTTTGGGCTTTGCAGATCGTCAACAATGATAATAAAGGCAGAAAATAGAATTATGTTTGATAAAAGTATCCCCTTAAATTAAATGCAAATCGGTGAGCTTCGGTTTGACGACATACAGTCATATTTTAAATGGAAATGGTGATTCAAGTAGTTATCACTCATTCAAACGTTTCATATAAAATCATTTTATTTTTTATGAAACGTTTATGGATTGGTGTATTTTTCCGATGATGTTTTGTCATTGAAAAAATATAATTTAAATGCAAGCATCCCGATTTATTTCCTTTCTACTATTTATAATTTTTCAAAAGTGAGATAGTCGGTTCCGCTGCCACCGCCACTTACGTCTTCCAATTTAATGATGGAATAATTTTGTTGGATAACATGCCAATCGTCATTCAAATGATCAAATGGAATAGCGCTAAACAATAGCACCAGCTTTAATTTGCTGTCGTCAATAACACTATTCCAGGTGCCATTTGTTGTACTACCATTTTTAGTGGCTATTACAGTTCCATTGGAATTAAATTGAATAGCATACCCCGAGAAATCACTGGTTTCGTCGTTGCCGCTGTCGTTAAAATTGGTAATTCTCCAATTGCCTTGTTGAATAGTGCTGTTTAAAACAGATGATGAACTTGGTGATGGAGAATTGTCGTCTTTTTTACAGCTGGTAAAAGATGCAACAGAAATAAAAAGAAGGATAATGAATGGATGGATGTAATTTTTCATACTGCTTATTTTTTAATTGATTGATTGTAGTTTTGAAATACGCACTTAAAAGTATTGAATTCGTTTCGCATTTAAATTGTATAATTTTAAATTAGAGTTACATGATTCACACTTTCATGGATGTTCAATTCACGATTGTTTATTGGTCTTTGCAAAGTAGAATTATTTAATTTAACTTATCCTGATTTTAATCAGCATAATTGGTGATGTTCTTTCCATAATTATAAAGGTAACGTTACTATAAAATCTGCAAATAAATTTTTTCCGAACAAGGTGAAACAGGATTTGAACGGGCTTAATTAAACCTTTAATAGATGGGCAGTTTTGTAAAAACTATAGTAAAAATCAAATTTTTCGTGATGTCACTAAATGAGATGTGGGGCATCGTATATTGCCCGGCAGGAGATATCTCTGTTTATAAAACCGTAAACTTAAAGTGAATATTTTTGTTTTATGAAAGTACCATCACCATGAGTTCCATCACTACACTTACTTTATTTCGTTTTCCCGGATTGTTTCCTAAAGTATGGGCGTTCGTTCAAATGCAATTGGCTCATCCTTACATCGCCAAAGCCCCAGGATTAAATTTCTATAAACTGATGGGTAGTGGTAGAGACCTCGGCTTTAACCCGCTGCCCGATTGGGGTGTTTACGCTTTGCTTTGCGTTTGGGAAAATGAACAGGCTGCGGATGATTTCTTTCGTCAGTCAGAAATCTTTAAACGTTACCAGGTACAAACGAGCGAGCAATGGACGATTTATATGAGACCCCGCCATTCCAAAGGCCTTTGGTCGGGCGGTAATCCATTCACGGCTTCTGCCGATTTGGAAGCATCTAATCCGCTCATTGCCGTTATTACCCGTGCAACTATTCGGACGAGTAAACTGGTGAAATTTTGGAAGTACGTGCCTATATCCCAACGACCTATTCAACAAGGTTGTGCTGGATTGATTTATACGAAGGGTATCGGAGAAGCACCCTTGGTACAAATGGCCACTTTTAGCCTTTGGGAAAATGTGGATTCGCTTAAAAACTTTGCATATAACAGTCCTGAACACAAAGAGGCGATCCGAAAAACCCGTCAAATAGATTGGTACAAAGAGGAGATGTTCGCGCGATTTCAGCCATACCGCTCAGCAGGTACTTGGGGTGGTAGGGATCCTTTGGCTCCTTATTTAAACCCTTAATTTTTTTCAGTAGGCTTAGCCACCACCGTCATAAATCCCATGGAAAACCATTTTTGCAGCAGGTAAATCGGAGCATGAAGAACCTTGCCAACCAAAAATTCAATAAATCTATTTTCCATAGAGGATGTCCAATCAATACCCTGTTGCTCCATGCGACTCATCCAATGGAGTGTGTAGGGGTGAAGAGTGCCATAGGTAAGAATTTTCTCAACTTGCCATCCACTCTTTTTTAGTAAAAGCGCTATATTGTTTGGTGAATACAATGCTGTGTGGCGAGGCGTGTGATAGCCCGCCCAGTGTTGCCCAAATTTGCGACGGGTATAGCTTTCAAAATTGGGCACTTCTACAATAAGTTTGGTTTTAGGATGGGAAATGCCCAGCAATTGCTGCAAGTGTAACTGCGGTTGGTAATCATGTTCCAGGTAGTGCCACATCGTGATCACATCTACCCGCTTTTCGATTTTTAAATTGGCTACTTCACCCACTCGGAGGTCAATGTCAGCGTATTTTTCCGGTTCATGCTTCCAACCTTCATCACTAAAATCGAGACCAATAAGCTTGGCAGATGTTTGGTTTCGTAAGCAGCCCAAAAAGGTAGGCTTTCCGCAACCCACATCCAGTATTCTGCTTTGACTGGTGAGTGCATGGTGCTCTCTCAATCGTTTTACTCTTGCTTGATCAATGTAGTGCTGATCTTGTTTTACAAAGGACGCATACTTTCCCCAGGCTGTTTCCACCCTATAGGGTAAATAGGCGGCGGTATAAAAGGATTCCAATTCCGTTTCATCTAAGCGAGGGTTCAGAAATACCAGGCCACAATCACCACAACGATCAAAATTGTATGTGGTAGGTTGATGCGCGTGCAGCATGGCCGCGGTTTGTATGTAGGCGGGGTGATTAGCGGAGTTGCAAGCGAGACAATGCGTCAGATGCTCCATCAACGAGTACTGTATTTGACGAATGAATGAAGAAAAGGTGGCCAGGGAAAACCCACCATGATGTCTAAATCTTCTGCAAAACTTGTTTGTTCATCCAGGTAGGAGAAAATTTTTTGCACCGGATACTTGCTGTACATGATGTTGAAAAGCGATGGTCCTAGTTCGTTTTTGCGCTGGAGTACATCAAGAAATAAGGAATCATAAAAGCGGAATTTTTTGGAGATGATATCTTGGTTGGCAGGGGTACCTTTCTTCAGATTCAATACAATTTTCCTCGAATTTCGTTCACAATTTTTAAAAGAATAACCGGTTGAAGGCTTCACCCATCCGCCGCCTGTACCTATTCGGATATGGTTTCCCTCCGAATATTTTTCAAAAGGGAAATCGCTCATCGGAATCACACCGTACTCTTCTTCAACTATTTCAAAGTCCTGAAGTTTTAATACGTCATTGACATACCGACGTAACATATTTTCATAGTCGCTCATCTTCAACAAGCCGGGGGAAAACAATGTGAACTCCACTAACGCCTTTCGTTTATTGATGGGCAACACGTAGGTAAAACTGGTGGCATTGGGCCAAAGTAACCGGAAGTCCATCATTGTGAAACGGTCGGGATCAAAACAATCCTCTTTGGTGCGAATGACCCAACCTTTAAAATGCTGCAGGATCCGGGTATATTTATCGTTTGTTTGGTTGAATTCTTCGGGGATGCGACTATCGAATACATAGTCTGCTGTATATCCTGCTTCCTTGCTGTTTATGCAGATGGGTGTTCCGTTTTGAATAGATTGCACCTCTTCTTTTTTCCAATGAAAAATAGAACTGGAAGCAATTTCTTGCTTTGCATAGTTGTAAAAATCTATGGAACGAATCATTTTGTATTGGTAGGGCGACAAGGTCAAGGGGATGGCCGTTTCTTTGTAAAAAAAATCTCCTTTCGACCAGCTTTGTTGCAGTAAATGATCCCATAACCCTTCCCCTCTTTCCCAAAAGCACCACGTACGGTCGTTTTGTTCTTTTGCTGATTTGTCAAGAATA